>JAISDK010000159.1 GCA_031264875.1 Prevotellaceae bacterium | reverse complement strand
AATTTGTTGTATCCGGCACATCCTGAAATTATAAAACTTATCAGAATCAACAATATACTTTTATTTTTTAATCTATACATATTCTTTATCCCACATTAAATCGAAGCGCAAAGTTACAATTTTTATTTAATCTGACTATCTTTTTCTCAAATGGTTTATATTTTTTGAAAAAATTTTTGGACGAGATATTATTTTGAGGCGCTGAAATTTCTTGAGAACATGTATATCTTACGGACAATTTAGCAATGCATAGTGAACGGATTTATAGTTTTATGCAGGTACGATACAAGATTATTAAAATAAAAATCACTACATTTGCGAATATTTTTATTGACAAAAACATTATAGCAATGACAACAAGATTATCTCCTACATTTCGGAAAACGCGTTCAGCAAGCTCTCCGACTACGATTTGCAGCGTTTCGATGAGAAATATATCCAGATACTGATGCTGGCGTACCTGTTTATGAGCAACATCTACATCCCGATGAGCGAATACGAAGCCGTCCCCGGATAAAAGACCGAACCGGACTGAAGAGAGTCCTGCTTTTCTTCACCGGCAAGAACAAGTTTGAGATAACAGAAATTGATTAAGATTTTACTCTCAGGTATTTCACCTCGTTTCCTAACGAGGTGGTAATGGTTAAATATTTATAACGCAAGGAAACTCCAGACCAAAGCCCTTTCATTAGAAAATGAAGGAGAGAACGAATGTAAATTCTGCTTCTGCCAATCAAAAAAATCATTCAAATCAAAAAAAATCACAGTTCAGACAAAATTTTAACCTCAACTCTCACAATCACATAATAACCTTCTTTAACATTTTTTCACTTTTTTTATTGGTGGTATTATTTTTTTATTTACCTTTGCCGCGCTATGTAAATATTTTTTATGGTATAAAATTTAAGTGTATGGTTTGTTTAACCTCATATTGCGGACTCAAAGATTTCAGAGATAAGCTCCTGATAAATCAGGTATTTGAATACTTTGGCACGATTTTTGTATACACACACACACACACACACACACACAGAAGGTAATAAAAATCTTTTGGGAATCATATATAATCGCAATATGCAAAGAACATATTGCGGTTTCATATTATACAGTACTAACATTTTTAGCCAAAAGCCATGAAACAGGGATATGACTCATCGTAAGTACAGACTGAAGTTGTAAAGAATTTCCGAACTGCATCTAAAACCGGATTAATAAGACGAGTTACATGGAAATTCGGAGATTGCGAGATACTTTTTAAAGCTAAGTATTGTTTTTTGACCAAAACTTTTGTGAAAACAAAAGGAACTTTACTAAACAAACAGTAAAGAACTTAATTACTTATAATGATAAAAAATATTGTTCAAATCCATTAAAAAAGAATAAAAAGATGGACAGGATTAATAAATTGAAAAAACGGAGCACGATTATACTGTGTATGTTGCTCTATATGATTTTCCTGAATATTGAGTTAAATGCTCAGAATCTCAATATCAAAGGAAAAGCGCTTGACTCGGATGGGAACTCGCTTCCCGGAACTGCAGTGTCTATCAAGGGCACGACTGTCGGCGCTGTAACGAACGATGATGGCGATTATACGCTGTCGAATGTACCTGCTGAAAGCATTCTCGAATTTAAACTCATAGGGTATGTTACACAGGAAATTAAACTTGTCGATAAAACAGTGATCAATGCAATCCTGGTAGAAGAATCGACGACTTTGGACGAAGTTGTACTTGTCGCTTTCGGTAAACAGAGGAAAGAGAGTGTGATTTCATCCATCAGTACAATCAATACCAAAGACATCAAAATCCCTGCCAGTAACTTGACTGCGGCGCTTGCCGGGCGGATATCCGGGCTGATTTCCTATCAGCGAAGCGGCGAACCGGGGCAGGACGACGCCAGTTTTTTCGTACGGGGAGTTACTTCGTTTTCATACAAAGCGGCGCCGCTGATACTGATTGACGGTTTGGAGATGTCTTCGTCCGATCTGGCAAGGATGCAACCCGACGATATCGCCAGTTTCTCCATTATGAAAGATGCGGCGGCAACAGCCCTGTATGGCGCTCGCGGAGCAAATGGCGTTATCGCGATAACCACTAAGGAAGGCAGCGAAGGAAAAGCGCAGATTTCGTTTCGTTACGAAACGTCTTTTTCGTCGCCTGTACGTGAACTGAACCTTGCCGATCCAGTTACCTACATGAGGATGAACAACGAAGCGGTATTAACGCGCGACCCGATGCGAAGCGAGCCTTATTCTCAGGAAAAAATCGAAAATACGATTGCCGGAAAGAACAGGTATGTATATCCTGCCAATGACTGGTATGACATGCTGTTTAAAGATTTTACGACCAACTACCGCGCCAATTTTAACGTCAGCGGCGGCGGTAAAGTAGCGCGCTATTATATTGCCGGAACGCTTAATCAGGATAATGGAGTGCTGAAAGTCGACAGGCATAACAATTTCAACAGTAACATTAATTTGAGAAAATATCTGTTGCGGTCGAACATCAATATTAATATCACCTCTACAACCGAAGCTGTAGTCAGACTGCACGGAACATTCGACGATTACACAGGGCCGATAAGCAGCGGAACGGATTTGTTCAACAAAGTAATCAGAGCCGATCCCGTACTGTTTCCCGCCTATTATCTTCCCGATGAGACTTATGCGCATGTAGAGCATATCATGTTCGGAAACTACGACAGAGGGCAGTACATCAACCCTTATGCCGATATGACAAAGGGATATAAAGAGTATTCCAAATCATTAATGTTGGCCCAGTTCGAGTTAAAACAGGATTTGAAGTTCGTAACAGAAGGCCTGGCAATACGCGGATTATTCAGCATCAACCGTTACTCTTATTTTGATGTAAACAGGTTTTATACGCCGCATTTGTACACTATCGGAGGTTATGACAAGTTCACGGACGTTTATACCCTGAGCTGGATCAATCCGACCACTGCATCCAATTCGTTATCCTATAACGAGGGACCGAAAGATATTACGGCAACGACATATATGGAAGGAGCAGTCAATTATGACAAGACCTTTTCAGGAAAACATGCCGTCAGCGGCTTGCTGGTGGCGACGGCGCGCACCTCACTGAAACCTAATGCATCCACGCTTGCACTGTCCCTGCCGTCGCGCAATGTAGGGCTGTCGGGAAGAGTTACCTATTCGTATGACAGCCGCTATTTCACGGAATTTAATTTTGGATACAACGGCTCGGAAAGATTTGCAAAAAAGGAACGGTTCGGCTTTTTCCCTTCTATCGGAGCGGCATGGATTGCTTCCAATGAACCATTCTGGAGCAAAGACCTTAAACGTATTGTATCTCAGTTGAAGTTGAAAGTAACTTACGGTTTGTCAGGAAACGACGCCATAGGCGACCTAACCGACAGATTCTACTATCTATCGGAAGTGAATCCGAATACATCGTCCCGCGCTTACACTTGGGGAAAACAGTTTGACTATACCGTCAACGGAGTAACGATTGGCAGGGAAGCCAACGACAAAATCACATGGGAGACGTCCGCCAAAATGAATACCGGTATAGAACTCACACTGTTTGACAAACTCGAAATACAGGCGGACTATTACACGGAATACCGGAAAAACATACTGATGACGCGGGCAGATATTCCCAGCAGCATGGGCTTGTCATACAGTCCTGTGAGCAATGTAGGCGAAGCAAGCGGAAGCGGCATTGACTTGTCGGTCGATTACAGGCAGTCCTTCAACAGGGATTTCTGGATTTCGGGGCGCGCCAATTTCACGTATGCTACTGCCAAATACGAAGTGTATGAAGAGGTGGATAATTCGAGTACGCCCTGGCTGTCAAAAACAGGACAGCCCATTTCCCAGCGCACGGGATATGTTGCCGAGCGTCTGTTTGTAGATAATTATGATGTAAGCAACAATCCTGTCCAAACTTTTGGCGCGTATGTGGGAGGCGACATCAAATATAAGGATATCAACGGCGACGACCGTATTGACGCTCTGGACAAAGTTCCGATCGGCTATCCGGATCATCCCGAAATTATCTATGGTTTCGGAATATCGAGCGGGTATAAAAACTTCGACTTTTCCTTCTTTTTTCAGGGACTGGCAAGGGAATCTTTCTGGATTGACGCAAGCAGCACGGCGCCTTTCATTGATACCGACGGCGCATCGGGAACAATCTCCAAAAATGCTTTGTTGCAGGTCTATGC
>JAISDK010000137.1 GCA_031264875.1 Prevotellaceae bacterium | reverse complement strand
CAGCTGCGGATACTTATCGTGTTTTCGTACTTGCATTTAAATTTTTCAGTACATTTGCGCCGTTAAATTTAAAACAGAGAAATTGATATAAACAAATGGAAATTCTTATTGTATATTTGCTTCTGGCGCTGTCGATATCTTTTTTATGTTCTGTGGCCGAAGCCGTTATATTGTCAATACCCGTTGCTTTCGTCAAAACCAAAGTATCGCACGGAAGCAAAACTGCAAAAAAACTGATGGATTTTAAGGACGACATCGACAAGCCGCTCTCGTCCATCCTGTCGCTGAACACTATTGCGCACACCGTTGGAGCGGCAGGCGTGGGCGCGCAGGCTACAGCAATATTCGGCGAAGCCTATTTCGGTCTTATTTCGGCGATACTCACGGCGCTGATACTCGTTTTGTCCGAGATTTTGCCGAAAAGCATAGGCGCGCGCTACTGCAAGGAACTGTCAATGTCAATGACCAAAACTGTCAGCGTCATGATATATGTAACCTATCCGGTAGTCCTTCTCTCGAAGCTCATTACCAAAATAGTGTCGGGAAACAAAGGCCGGGAAACCGTTAGCCGCGAAGAAGTAGGTGTTTTGGCCGAGATAGGCGTCGAAGAAGGAGTATTTGCCGAAAACGAAAGCAAGATAATCAACAATCTCCTGAAACTGCAACAGATGAAAGTGAATATGATAATGACGCCGCGCACGGTGGTAATATCTGCCGACGAGGAAACGACGCTGAGCGAATTTATCAGCCGACCGGAAGTGCAGCGACATTCACGCTTCCCGATATATGGCGAAAATATCGACAATATCACCGGCTACATACTGAAACTGGACGTGCTGGAAAATCTGACGAAAGGCAAAAATATTGAGCTGAAAAAAATTAAACGGCATATAACCGTGTGCTACGAAGGTACTACGATACCGAAAGTGTTTGATATTCTGCTGGGCAGCAAAGAACAAATTGCTCTGGTCGTGGACGAGTACGGCGGCATGGACGGGATTATTACTCTGGAAGACGTTATCGAAACGGTATTCGGCCTGGAAATTGTCGATGAAAGAGACGGACAGGCTGACATGCAGCAGTTAGCAAAAGAATTATGGGAAAAAAGATCCAAGGATTTGGATATAAGTACCGAAACTTAATCGAAAATGATGTGCTGATTAATAATGAAAAATTCATATATCCGGAAAAATTGTACATTTGTAAAAAATTAGAAGAAAATGAAGAAATTACCCATAGGAATACAGTCGTTCTCCGATTTACGCAGCAATGACTGCCTGTATGTTGATAAAACGGAAAGCATATACGAAATGGTAAGCAGTGGACATATATATTTCCTGTCCCGTCCCCGCCGTTTTGGAAAATCGTTGCTGGTAAGCACTCTTGAGGCGCTGTTCAAAGGACGGAAAGACTTGTTTGAAGGACTTTACATTTACGATAAATGGGACTGGACCAAGCAATATCCTGTTGTGCGGCTGGATTGGAATACACTGTCATACAGTAATCCTGAAACGCTGGAGAATGCATTATTGGATTTTGTAAAAACAGTAGCCTTGGAAAACAATATCGTTCTTAGAAGTCCCTACCTTCCCTCCCGATTCTACGAACTGCTGGAACGATTGCATAGAGCTACAGGGCGTCGAGTGGTTTTTCTCGTTGATGAGTATGCCAAACCTGCCATCGACAGTTTTGCGAACACTGACATGATGACTGCCTGCGGACATATTCTTAATGAATTTTATCGTGTACTGAAAGCGGCGGACGAACATCTAAATTTCATTTTTCTGACAGGAGTTTCAAAATTTGTGGGGGTTTCGGCTTATATGGGATTGAACAGCTTTAACGATATCACATTAAGTTGGAAATCCGTTGCGATGTGCGGCTACACACAGGAGGAACTGGAAAGTTATTTTACCGAATATATAGATAAAGTTTCCCGGGACAATAATATGAGCAGGAGCGAATTGCTGGAGAATATAGGAAAATGGTATAATGGATACTCATGGGATGGCGAAACATCGCTCTACAGTCCATACTCAATCCTGTCATTCTTTGATAGTGGAAAGTTTGACAATTACTGGTTTCGTCCGGAAAATCCGACATTCCTTATAGACAGGCTGAAAAGCCGGAATAACATTGCGGCTGCATTAGTACCTGTCATAACCAGTTATTATGCATTTGACGGTTATAATCCTGGCCAGACAGGTGAAATTGCATTGTTGCTTCAGACAGGTTATCTTACTGTCAAGAATAAGGAATCTGCTTCGGATTATGATCTTCTATACACACTCGACGTACCAAACGAAGAAGTTAGAAAACCGTTTTTGGAACATCTGTTGAATGCATACAGCAACTATCCGATAAAAGATATGCAAGTTCTGATTTCCGATATGCAAAAGCAAATATGCGCCGGTGACGCATCCGGTCTGGAAAAGAATTTACGCATGTTGCTGGCAAATATACCGTATAAACTGTTCAAAAACGAGGCATATTATCATTCGCTGTTTCTGCTGTTGATGAAAATGCTTGGATTCGATATTCAGGAAAAGGAGCTTACCGGTATCGGGCGGATTGATGCAGTATGGACTCAACCCGGCTTGACGGTTGTTGCAGAACTCAAATACGGCGCAAGAAAAATAGTAAACTGTCTGCGGAATCAGGCTATGAAACAGATCCATGACCGTCGATATTACGAGGCATATCTCGACAGGAAAGTAATGCTGATGGCAATTGC
>JAISDK010000002.1 GCA_031264875.1 Prevotellaceae bacterium | reverse complement strand
TTGCTTTGACTTGATCCGCTTGTAACATCTACTCCATTGGCAATAAGCTGGTACTTATATGGACCTTTTCCTCCTGAAACAGTAGCAGATATTAAAATATCGGAATCGGAATTGCGTTTGTAGTCGAAGTCAGTCATTTTCAATCCTGCTTTAATTGTTATCATAGGACAATCATAATCCTCTCCGTTACATTGCAGTTTGGGATTGAATACAGCGCGTATTATATATTCGGAATTAAGATTTAGTTTGGTTTGATTTTCTCCTGTCGACAAAGATGTATTTTTGCCATTTACCGTGGTTACAAAATAACATTTTGAGATATCTAAATTTGAACCGTCGGCAGCTTTCACGCTTAAAGTAACTGTAGCTTTCCCGTTTTCACATGTCGTTCCGTCCACTTCCGCTTCAATTCTGGCGCCACAATTTTGAGCTTGTATATGCTGACTTCCAATTAGAAAGAGGAGTCCAAATATTATCTTGAAAAATAGTTTTATATGCATTTCTTTAAAATATTATTCGGGCGCAAAATTATTGTATATTTTCATGAACGACTTTTATATTTTGTTAAATAATGTGAAAACAGAAAAGTTTCTTACATTTGCAGGCAAATTAATTAGAATTTAGTGGTCATGAAAAAGTTTTTTACATTCTTGTTTGCTTTGTGTATCTTCGAGTTGAATGCTCAAACAATTGATGATATGTTGAAAGTTTCATATCAGGATTATGAAGGGACAGCACGTTTTGCAGCTATGGGCGGCGCTTTTGGAGCTTTGGGAGGCGATGTTTCAAGTATCGGAATCAATCCCGCCGGATTGGCTGTCTTCCGGAAACATCATGTATCGTTTACGTCTTCGCTGAATCATGTTTACAGTAATTCCGACTTTGCCGGGGTTCACGCAAACAATTCGCGCCTGTATGCGGGAATTTCGAGCATTGGCGCTGTTGTTACTCTGGAAAATCAGGGAAGTATCGACTGGAATCTCGGCATAACATATCTGAAAAAAACGAATTTCAATCGCCGTACCTCATCCGGAAGCGTTCTTAGTGAAAATTCCATAATTGACTATTTTTCAGACAAGGCAAATGCAGATGCGGATTTTTTTGCTCCCGACTATCTCAATTCGTACAATGCATTTTTCGATTATAATCCTCTTGACTGGGATGTTGTAATGGCTTATGGTACTCATCTTATCGACTGGGACGAAAACGCTTATCTTGGCGCTCTTAATTACGGAGATCGTGTTTACCGGCAAATTAATTCTTCATACAGGGGTTCTTCGGGAGAAATGACATTAGACGTTGGCGCTAATTTCAACGACAAATTATATGCCGGTATCCTGTTAGGGATGACGACGTTGAACTATAAACATGAAGTCGCATACAAAGAATATGCCCACGAGAACAATAGCTCCGATTTTGACAAGCTTATCTATAATACAAATCTGAAAATAAGCGGATACGGAGTAAATTGCAAAATAGGAATCATCTATAAACCCGTTCAGCCTGTGAGATTCGGGCTCTCGTTCCATTCTCCCGATTATTTTTTCTATCCTTACAGAAATGTTGAAGATGAAGAAGATTATCCTCTGATTATGGACAACCTGTATTCGGCGTCCTTAGAGGCTGATTATAAAACGACTGAAATGCCTCTAAGAGATGGACCCGGCGGAGAATATTACCTGTTTTTCGAAAAAATAAAGACGCCGTACAAAGCAGTCGGGTCATTCGCTTATGTATTTGGAAAACTTGGGCTTGTAAGCATAGACTGTGAATATGCGGACTATTCCCGAATCAAACTCAGGGGAAGCGAGCCGACCAGCCAATTCAATTCCGATATCAAAAAATATTTCAAAAATACAGTTAATCTGCGCTTTGGAACCGAAATATGGATAAAAAACTTCGCAGTACGCGCCGGATACATGTATAATCAAAGTCCTGATAAAGACTACGATTTGTCGCGTCAAACCTGTTCTGCAGGATTTGGCTGCAAATTCAAGCAATTCAATATCGATTTGGCTTATATACACACGAATGCCGGCGATTATTATACGCACTATGCCGAAGCGGGCAGGATTAGCGAAAGTCTTAAAAACAGGAGACTTTCATTAACTCTCGGATGGACGTTTGATAACGATTGATTAATTTTGTATCCGAAATGAAAACGGCAATATTTAATATACTGCCGAAACCGGAGAACCGCTTGCTGTAGTGGTATCGCTGTATGCTTCCGACACTTTGGTCAGCGCTACGCTTGCCGATATAAAAGGCGTATTCGAGTTCATCGAAATGAAGAAAGGCAATTACCTGCTGATTATCTCCGATACCGTTTATCAGACTGTGTCGGATAGCGTAACACTTAATTCCGACCAGCACAAAAGATACGTCCTCCGCCGGCAAATCAGTCTGGACGAAGTGACGATTGTAGCCGACAGGAGCAACGTCGTCGAACAGACGGCAAACGGCGCAATATTCAAGCTTTCATCTTCTGCAAAAAAAGCGAACAACGTCTTCGCTGCCCTTAGTGAAATTCCACTGCTCGTGGTAGATGAAACAAACAGGAAGGTCGGAATGAGCAACGGCTCCACGCCGCTCATTCTTATCAACGGCATACCCAGAGGAAACGGTCTTAATGGAATTGACCCCGAAGACGTCGAATCGGTCGAGGTGATAGAAGTTCCTTCGGCTCGATATGTATCGGGCAGCGTGACAGCGGTGGTGAATCTCAAGATGTCGCGTAAACAGTACGACTACCGCCTGTTGAACGCCTCTACCCGACATTCCGTTCCGGGAGAATTTGGCTACAGCAGTATGGACGTCGAAACGGGCAATACAAAACGGCTGGTTTACTTGACCGGCAGTCATTTTTATTTCAGCGACGACGAAAGCCGCTACCTGTCCTCGCAGCAGAATAGCGGCTATTCGAAAAACAGTGAAACGACTGGATTCTACAATTCAAATTCCTGGTATGTCTGTCTTGGCGGCGATCATGTCTTTTCCGAAGACGATTATCTGTCATACAGCATCACGTATATCAGCAATCCATCCGACACGAAACAGAATGGAAGCGGGGAACTTGCATCCGGCAATATCCGCTCTGTTTTCGACATTTCTACGAACAGGGAAAACAGTTATTATGTAAACACATACAACGCATATTACAAGCACGGTTTCAGAAATAAAAGTCAACTGGAAACCACCTTTCGCCTGAACTTCAATGGCAATCAGAATAAAGGCGAAACGCGTGAGACATACGACAACCGTCCGCAATATCACTACCTGTTCAACTACGACAATTCCAGAACTTCATCATCGTTCGATCTGAATTACAGTTTCAGCTGGCTCGGACAGTCGTCAAACGTCGGAAGCGGAACAAAATTCAGGAAAGACAAAATTAATCACATATCCTCGCCCATATTCAATTACAGGGAACTGGACGAATATCTGTACGTGGACGCAAGCAACTCGCTCAACGAGCATTTCAGCTACATGGCGTCCATAGGAGCAGACCTGATTTTCAACCGCTCCGGCGACAAAAACAACAGCTATTGCAGTCCGACAGCTACCGCGGCAATCACATACAGGGCGGATTCGTATAACTCCATGCGCCTGAGTTATCTCAAAAACAATAATGCGCCCGATATAGGCTACATGAATCCCTACAATACCTCGTCCGATTCACTCTTAGTCTCGATCGGCAATCCATACCTGCAACCCGTCCACAGACAGAAGTTCGCTTATGGATATACGTTCAACAAAAGCGGCATTTACCTCTCGCCGCAAGTCAGTTACCTGACTGTATCCAATTATATCGTTCCATGGGGAAGCAATGATGGCAGGGTATATACGCAGACGTACATCAACGATGAACATTTCAGCGAACTGGACGGGATGTTTAGCCTGCGCTACAATCGCAAGTGGGGCAGCATCGGCGGCAGTGCGGGTTATCGCCACACATACTTCTCAAATATCGACAAGGGAACGTTCTACACGAATGTGAATTTCAACGCCCGATACAAAAAAGTGTTTGCAAACGGATATGTAATGTATCAAAAATACAGTTTCACTCCATTTATGACCACAAAGCAGTATACCCCCGAATCAGAAATTACTTTCGGCTTGCGTCCGAACAGCATTATTACGTTTCAAGCCGGAATGAGATATTTTCTTGGCGGACTGAAAATGGAAACGCATCAGAATGATAAAGGTTACCTGATGGACAGTACACAGGAGAATCTTGACCGTAAATACCTCATAATGCTTGGACTGAACATCAACCTGAAAAGCGAAACGCAAAAGAACAGGCCAGAAAAACGTCTGTACCAGAACGAATCGGGAATTAATCTCAACAAATAAACTGTAGTAACTGGGACATTTTTCGTTTTTGCTTCGGATACACACGTAACTGAGGCATTTTTTGTTTTTTTTGCCTCGGATACACACGTAACTGAGACATTTTTCATTTTTTTTGCCCCAGATACACTCGCAACTGAGACATTTTTCGTTTTTTTGCCTCGGATACACTCGTAACTGAAGCATTTTTCATTTTTTTTGCCTCGGCGACATCCGTTTCCCGTTTTTTTAACTTAGCTATCAACTTTTATATATCTTATAATCCCTGATTTAGAGAAAAAAAATTGCAATTACGAAAAAGTCTATACATTTGGGGCGTTAAAATTTAAAAAAATAATATGACCACAAGAAGGAATTTTGTAAAAAGAACAGGAGCGGGACTTGTTGCCGCAGTTGCAGCTTCAATGCTCCCGAATGAAAAACTCTACGGACAGGACTCTGGAAAAGAGACGGGAAGCAAAAGTTTGTTTAAAGTGTCCATGGCAGGCTTCAGCTTTGTAAAGTTCGATTTGGAGCAGTCGCTGAAGATGATGAAGCGCATGGACGTACATTATCTGTGTATAAAGGATTTTCACTTGCCTTTGAACAGTAACGAAGAACAGATTGCCGCTTTTCATGCTAAACTGAAAGAGGCAAATGTTACAGGTTATGGAGTTGGACCTATTTATATGAACAGCGAAGGCGAGGTTGATAACGCATTCGAATATGCTAAAAAAGTTGGCGTAAACATCATCGTCGGCGTTCCTCTGCATAATCTGTTGCCTTATATAGATAAAAAGGTGGAAAAGTATGATATGAAGTATGCCATTCACCTGCATGGTCCGGACATGCCCGACAAATATCCCGATGCGGACGACGTTTGGGGACATGTAAAAAACCTTGACCCGAGAATGGGAATGTGTCTTGATATTGGACATGATATGCGCAATGGCAAAGATCCCGTAGCCGATTTGAAGGAATATCAATCACGTGTGTTTGACATTCATATCAAGAACGTTACTGCGGCAAGCAAAGCGGGAAGCACATGCGAAATGGGACGTGGAGTCATTGATATTCCGGCGTTTGTGCGTATGCTCCGGGAAGTAAAATACAGCGGAGCATGCAGTCTTGAGTTCGAAAAGGACATGGACGATCCTTTGGCAGGACTGGCTGAATCTATAGGTTATTTCAAAGGCGTTATTGACAGTACAAAATAATTTTTAATTTTTTATATATGAAAACAAGTTGTTTAATATTCTCATTTTTATTTATTTTCAGTATTTTCGGAAATGCTCAGGGATACAACGAGCAGATAAATATTAAAAGATATGCCGAAGCAAATTCCAAATTACCCGCGCCTGCAAAAAATGAAAAACGCGTAGTGTTCATCGGAAATTCAATCACACAGGCATGGGCGGAGCAGCGTCCGGATTTTTTCACCGCAAACAATTATCTCGGAAGAGGAATCGGCGGACAGACAAGCCCTCAATTGTTATCGCGTTTCCGTCAGGATGTGATAAATCTGAAACCCGCAGCTGTGTTGATCAACATAGGGACAAATGATGTCGCTGAAAACTCAGGTTCTTACGACGAGGATTTTACAGTAGGTAATATCATATCCATGGCTGAACTGGCGAAAGTCAACAAAATCAAAGTAATTCTTTCGTCGGTTACTCCTGCAGGAGAATACCCGTGGCGAAAGGAAATACAGGATGTGCCGAAAAAAATACAGTCGCTCAATGCCAGGATAAAGGCATACGCTGCGGCAAACAAATTCGCATATATTGATTATTACGGTTCCCTGCACGACGAAAATCATGCTTTGACAAAATCCTATGGTACCGACGGAGTGCATCTTAGCGCCCAAGGCTACGAAATTATGGAGAAATTAGCAAAAGAAGTAATCAGCAAGACGATAAAGTGACAATTGAAAGAAAACAGAAATTGAAAAGACGCGATTCATCGCGTCTTTTTTTGCCACACGGAAACGTGATTCATTGCGTCTCTACAAAACAAATTTACGCCGCGCACTGACCTGAAATTGCTGATAATTAATTCCACATGTTAATATCTGAAAAAATATTTGTGATTTATTCCTGGAAAATTTGGAGATTCAAAAAATAGCCTTACCTTTGCGCCCGAATTTGTTGGTGCGGTAGTTCAGCCTGGTTAGAATACATGCCTGTCACGCATGGGGTCGTGGGTTCGAGTCCCATCCGCACCGCAAACATGTTTTAAATAAAAGGTTAGACACCCGTAAAAGTATCCTCAAAAGAACTTTATGGGTGTTTTTGCAAGTATTAGCGCCTTAAAGAAAAACATTTCAGAACAAATTTTGCAGTTTTGGCATTTATACATAATTTTGTGCATTAAAAATAAGTAATTATTATGAATACAAATATTGTAAAAATCTTCATGACAGGAGTATCAGTCTTATT
>JAISDK010000204.1 GCA_031264875.1 Prevotellaceae bacterium | reverse complement strand
TGTTACTCCTGTTTTTTCTATCATTTCCATTTTATTATAAAAATACATTTAGCCTGCATTAATATAAACCTTGAACAGGAAAAAATACTGCAAAATTTTGAAAAAAATTTATTTTTTTAAAGTTTCTCTAAGAAGTTTCATTGTTCTATACAAATAACTCTCTATAGTCCGTGGAGAAAGTCCTGTCTGTTCGGCAAGTTCATCTGCCGAATAACCTTTGATATGATATTTCATGATAATATCTTTACCCCGTTCACTTAACTTATTGGTGTTATTTATTATATGTTCAAACAAATCCCTGTCTTCGTACTCCTGTTCCACATCTGTTGATATTGTCAATAATTCGGACTCAGACGTGTCTTTAAAAATCTGATGCTTTATGTTCAAACGTCTGTGATAGTTATTACAGGCATTACGCAGAAAAGCCCGCAAAATATTTTTCAATTCATCAGGACGGTCTAATTTTAAAATGCATTGAGCCAGCCAGTATGACGATTTCATAAGTTTCTCGAAAACTTCACAAACAATATCTTCCGCATCGGCTTCGGGAACATTCTGTTTTGCAATATATAAAAGATACATGTAGTATTTCTCATATAATCTCTTGATTAGTTCGTTTCTTACCATAATATTAAAAATTAGAAGATTCAACATTCGTCCGGCTTTCAAGTTCCGGAATGGTTTTTTCCATTTGACTGTTCTCTATCAGTTGCTGCATCTTGTGTCTAATAGCATTGACAGTAGCAGAAGGTATTTTTATTTCCTTGTCAAGTATCTGTTGCGCCAGTTTAAGCGCTTCTTCCCTGCGATTCATTTTTTCGTATAAGAGAACCAGCTGATATAATGGCATAAAACGGTTGGGACACATGGATGCTGCAAGTTTGAAATGCTTTTCTGCTTCGTCGTATTTGCCTGATTCCCTGTAATTGTCGGCAAGCAGCATCTGAACGTCCATGTCGTTGTAATACTTAAGGCACAAGTCGAAAACCGAGAGACTTTTTTCATACTCTTTCACTTCATGCAGTTCCGCAGCATGGTTATACAGGAAAAGCCCGTTTCTGCCGAGATATGCGTACAGTTTATCGTATTCGGGCAATACTTGCCGGGTTTTTCCCGCCAGCGACTGATGAGCGACTGTATTCCATTTTGTCTCCGCTTTTGTCAGTATAATGCCGGCGAACAAAAGTCCGGTCGCAAATACAAAGGTCAATACTTTTGCGGTACAGACCCTGGTTCGTGAAAATATTTCCGTAGCCGGACAGATGACGGCAATATTCAGGAAAAGCATAATCCAGCTAAAGGGATATTTGAAAGGATAAGAGAAACACGAAAATACAGCAAGCGACAAAAGACTCAGCAAGGCAATAAATTTCGTGCGGTCCGGTTTGCGGTAATAACTGCGTACTGTAAACAGTCCCAATAGGATAAGAACGCCAAGTCCAATGAATCCATGCTCTGACAAAACTAAAAGATACTCATTGAACGGATGCAGAACATTGTCTGCCAGTGCGGAGTATCGGCTGTCGGGATGAGCGTCTAAATATTCCGCCTGATACAGCATGTATTTGGCATTAAACGCTCCGTACCCGTGTCCGGCAATCGGTTTATCCTTTATCATATTCCATGTGGTCTGCCAGATCAGTAAGCGTCCGTCTGCCGAATCCCTTTTCAGGAAGTAAAGTCCTGTCATTCCTGCAATCGCCAGGCATACAGATATGATTTTTATTGCACTCTTTATTTTCAATCCGGAATACCGACTAAACAAAAAACATACTGAAACAACAATACATGCTGCAATAGCCGCCCTTGAGCCGGACAGTACCGCCGCGAAGAATATGACAGTGACGATAACTGCCGAAATATATCCGACTGTTCGACAGAATTTTCGGAAAAACCAAAAAACGTACGGAAAGACGCAAGCCAAAGCCGTCGCATAACCGGCAGGATTATCAAAACTCCCCGTTACTCTGAATTTGTTTGCGCCGGATAATATTCCTGCATACTGCAACAGACCGTAAAATGCAAGAACCGCCGTCAGCAACGCAAACATTCCGAACAGATATCCGACCGGCAAAACCGGTATCGACTGCTGCAAAACAAAAAACAGAAGGATAAGACAGACGATTTGCGCCAACAGGTAAATGTTGAGTCCGAAAACAGCCCAGTCCCTGAAAAAGATAAAAAAACATGAAACGAAAATCAGCAGAAACAGCGATTTTGCCGGGACATAAATCTTTCGCCGCAGGAAGCTAAAAATTATGCCCGCTAAAGCTACTCCGGCAATCAGCCCAAACCATTTCGAGGCTACTTCCCGACTGACAAAATGGCGGGAAGAAAAAAACAGTGTGATGCAGCACAATACAGTCAAAACTGCTAAAAAAAACGCTACCGGCGACAAGACTTTAATTTTCATTGTATATTTTTTTTTTACATTCAACATTCGAAAAAAATACCTGAAACACCCGATTTCCATTCCCTGAGATTCGATTTTGATTCAAAAAGACTTTAAATAATGACAAAATGGCATTATGAAATACTTCGGAAGGTCAAAATCGAATCTTTTATAGCCAAAATCGAATCTCCGAAGTATTCGATAATGCCAAAATGACAGTTCGTCGAAGCTCGGAAGCATTCTTTGGATGCTTTTGGGTATTCCGTCAATTCTTTT
>JAISDK010000057.1 GCA_031264875.1 Prevotellaceae bacterium | reverse complement strand
ACGGAGTGAAGGATAATCAAACCTTGCTGTTTGGAGATTCGGGTTTGGCAATATTCTCGTCCAATAATATCCCCGACGGACTTGATATCCGCTTATGGATGATTGAATCGGACGAAGATCTGCGCAGTTTCGCTCTCGACGCAGACAAAGTGCTTGACAGCGACGCTTTCAAGGGCTTGTATGCCGCTGTGGAAACTGCTCTGGCTGTAACAAATCCAGCGCTGGCGGGCGTAATAGCTGTCGGCGGAGTGGCGGTCTCCCTGCTCCGGCAAAAGCTGCGCGCCAACAAAGACGATCTTGTGGGCTACTGGCAGACAACGCTTAACCGTGCAGAGCACTATCCGCACGGAAACCGAGATAAACAGGACGTGTATGATACTACCGGAAATATTCTGGTAGATTATACACTGTTTGGATTTGAGAATCAATTAACAATTAACAATTAATAATTAACAATGAACAATTGTCTGAACCGAGATTTATGCGATTTACGGGATTTTTTGTCTGAATCAGGATTTGCAGTATTAGAGGATTTGCAGTATTGCCAGTGTGGCGTCGACAATCACAGTTCACTTCGCGTGGATCAATTTTGTACATTGTCGATTTTGTGCATTTCGGTTAAACTCCGTAAGGAGTTTAAAATTGATAAGCCCGTGCAAGCGGAGCGCAGCTCGGGGTACGGCATACTCCTTCGGAGTTCTGATGGCGCTTTGATGGTTTACCCCGAACTGCGCTCCGCTTGTTCGGGGTTATCTAAATTCAACTCCTTACGGAGTTTAACAACCGCAATAATGAAGCAATTCACAAAACCAGTTGCCGGCGCAAGCAATAATTCAAAATTCAAAATTCAAAATTCAAAATTTCCATGAGGTTGACATTACATAGAAGGTTTTTAGGAGAAGAGTACACGATTGGGTCTCTTTATATCGCAACGGAATCGGAAAACAAGTACTTCTGCGATACCCTCGAAGATATCGACCGCGGTTTAACTCAGTCGACGTCTTTGGAGGAGATTAAACGGATCAAGATTCCACATGAGACAGCCATTCCGACAGGCGAGTACAAAGTGATTGTAAATCTCTCGCCGGCTAAAAAACGGATGCTTCCACGCCTGCTGGACGTGCCGGGATTCAGCGGGATACTGATACATCGCGGTAATACGAAAAACGACAGTTCGGGCTGTATACTTGTTGGTGAAAACAAAGTCAAAGGCAAGGTCGTCAATTCTACGCAGTACGAAAAACGACTGGTCGAAATTCTGACCGAAGCGCAGGAAAACGGCGAAGAAAATACGTTGAAAATTATGAATTATGAATTATCATGAAAAAGTATATAATCAGTTATTTAATTTTATACAGGATGAAACGATTTATGACGAGTATACGCAAGTTTTAAATTTGACTGTGAGAAAAAATTGAATTTGAATTAAAAGAAATAAGAATAGAATTAAAGAGAATTATTATGAAAAAGTATTTTAAAAGTTTCAAACAGAGCGCCGCTTACTGTGAGAGCGCAATGGAGTCCGGAGACCATTTCAAAAACGGGGCGAATCTGAAAAGCCTGACGAGTAGGGGAAAGTTTTTAGTATCTGAATAAGGAGCAGACCTTAAACAAAAAGAAAATGAAACGATTTGCATTTTTATTAAAAAGCGCTTTTCTGGCAGGAATATTTGCATTGACTTTCGCCGGATGCAGCAAAGACGAAGATGAAAGCAGTAGCAGTGAATTGAACGGTATGTGGGTATTCAGGGAATCCAACATTCTGTTTTATAACAATGGAGAAGTCTTTAATATAAAAGAAACAGACCCTTCTTTATTAGAAGAAATGAACAGTGGGTACAGCGGACTGTTTTTCATTTTTTCCGATGGTCGCTGGTACGGAGGCGTGGATGGACAAACTTACTCCACCGACGCCTACACGGTATCCGGTGATATAATTACCATAAAAGAAGACTCTGATACATTCGATATGCACTACAAAGTCTCGGGGAAAAATCTGGATTTAACATTCGACATTTTAACATTCGAGACAGTTATCGGCGTTTTGCCCGACGAATTTTACAATTTTGACGGGGTGGAAATAATATTATCATTTGATAAACAGGATTAACAGACTGTAACAGACATACAATGAAACAAATTTAATATGTAAAGAGATGAAAAGATATGTATTTATAATTGGCTTATGGGCGGCATGTTTCGCCCTGCCGAATGCATTGCAGGCACAGTGGTCATTTATAGCTACTGTAACAAAAACAGGATCAGGATTAAATTGTGCTTTGGACTATTCACTACTTAACGGGCTTACGAGAAACTACGTGGCGCCACGTTCTTATGATTCTAAAGCGAAATGTGAAGCCGCAAAACAATATCTAACGAGTAAGGCGACTAATTGTGTTAGTATAGAATGTGGACCGTGTACTGGAGGCGAAGGTTTTTCTGACGAATTCGGAAACAGTTCCGGCGGATTCGGAAATACTAATATTACTGCGACTAATCAGGGGGATCCATTTCATTCCAACAATCAGGGCGAGGCAGTACCGGATGCATACGATCAGAAAAATTTGCAGAATGAAAAGCTACTGGGAAAAAGCTCAGTCAAGTATGGTGGATATATTGGAAAAGGAGTAGCTGTTACGGGAGATGCAAACTTTGACGCAAAGTATGCAAATATCCTCAAATATGGAAGAGTCGATGGGTTTATTCCCGCAACAAGAGGAACCATGCCAAACAAAGATGTGAACACCTTACCAACCAGAAATGCGGTAAACAGGCGTCCGGAAGCAAATGACGGTTTTACGGCAGGACGTCCGGGTGCAATTGGCGGTTTTAATTCTCCGACAAGGAGTTCTAATCA
>JAISDK010000031.1 GCA_031264875.1 Prevotellaceae bacterium | reverse complement strand
GTCAATTTATTTCACAACAATTCCTTGGTCAGGACATTACAACAGTCGTCATAAATCGAAGCAAACCATAGTTGTTCGTCATTGCGAGGTACGAAGCAATCCAGAAAGTTTACATTGTTGTATGTTATTAATTTTCCTTCCCTTAATTGAGTGTGGCATGACAAAAATCTGCCTATCAGTTGTCCGTATGACATTCATATCAATAGCGAAGCAATTCACAAAACTATCCAGCGAAATATAACAGGATATCGGTTTATTTTCCATTTTTCATCTTCTTCTGTAGCTTCTGTATGCGGGACAGGTTTCGTCCTTATAGAAAATACGGTTCAGATAGAATGACAGGAACAGTTCGTGGGTTCCCCCTTTGGCAATAGACGACAAATCGCCGGTTGCATAGTCGAAAGAATACCCCAGACGTATTTTCGGGGAGAGATTCACTCCGGCAAGCAAGGCAAAACTGTTGTCTGTGCGATACAGCGCGCCCAGCCAGAACCTGTCGCTGTAAGTATTTCTGCGCTCGGTTTTGAAGAAATACAGCAACGCTCCCGCTTCCACCCTGTACGACGATTCGTTGAACAATGCTGCCGCCAAAGGTTCAAGACTCAGCGATTCCGAGAGGTTGAACCGTGATGAAAAATATGTCCATACGTTTATCGAATGTTTAGATAAATTGTATTTAGAAGGCTGTGCCGCGAGATGCCTAATAGAAGCTCCGAGTTTGAAAGGCCCCTTAAATTCAAATCCGAAATCGAAATCGGGAGAATAGTCGGAGACATTTCCGTAAACCAGAGCCGGATCGTTTGGGTTTTCGGAACCGCCGCCCGACATTCTTCTGTTTCTAAACAAAATTCCGCCCGACAAACCCAGAGACAGTACAGCCTTTTCTCCTATCGGAATATAGAACGCATACGCAAGACGTGTATTGTAACTGCTTACCGGACCCAGTTTATCGGCGGCAAATGTAAATCCGAATCCCGACCTCAAATCTTCAACATACGTATCAAACGTACCGGCGTGAGTAGAAGGCGCTCCGGTAACTCCGACCCATTGCAGTCGAGTGTGCAGGAACACTCCCGTAGAAAAATTGTTTCCCGCAGATGCCGGATTATAAAGCGTTTCGTTAAACCATCTCTGTGTTAAATCGAAATCGCTCTGGGCAACGGAAACAGCTGTATTCATCGAAAATACAACAGCAAACAGCAGATATTTACTTTTCAAGTTCAAATCGTTTTTATTAAAGTTACATAACTCGTGATACGCTTCTCCTTTCCATCCTTATCTTTGTAGTAAAGTATATAGTAATAAACATCTTCCGGCATAACTTTCCCGCTGTATGTTCCATCCCAGCCGTCGTCGCTGCTGGCCAGTTTACGTCCGAGACGATCGAATATAACCACTTTGTAACCTTTCATAAACACATCGTTTATACCGTCGCCATTTGGAGAAAACATCTTTGACACAAGCAACTCGCTCTTCAGTGTATATTCTTTTTGAATCGAACAGCCCAAACTGTTTGTAACCTCCACCGTAAATACCGAAGGATCGGCAAACGAAGAAGCAACTCCCGAAATATCGCCCGTCGCGGAAAGCGTAAATCCAAGCGGTAAATATCCCTGAACGATTGTATATTGCGGACTAACCGAATTTGTTATCAGTTTTTGCGAATAAAACTCTTCTATTTGATATGAAGGCAATTCGTCGGGCGACAAAGTTATTTCTGTAATAATTACTTCTACCGGAGTTCTGTCCGACACACAATTTGCCTTGTTTTTCACTTCCAAATAATAAATTTTACCCGAACTTATTTCGTCGTCGTTAATCAAAATATCCACAGGCAAGCTATCGCCCGTACTTACGGCATATCCTGCGGGAGAGCTGCCGGTTTCCTGAGAATAGACGCTGTAGGTATATCCTTCCGACGAAACAGGAATACGAATCGACAGAGGTTGAACATTACCGGCTGTAGAGCAAATATTTACAGGAGCTAAAACTACTGCGTCGGGTTTATCTTCGACAATAACGGTTATTCTTTCCGTGTCGCTCACACAGTTTGCATCGGATAATGATACCTGCGACACATAATATTCTGATATTCCTGATGTCAAAGTATTTGGTACCGGTGCATCCGAAAGTTGCGTCTGTGATTCGTCAAGCCACACAAGTTTGTATCCCGACAGAGGCGTTGCCGTCAGTTTGTCGGCATTAACTCCTGTACAATAGTATATTTTCGTTGTTGTAGAAGGTTTTGCCGGTCTTTCTACCTTTAACTCCACAGCTTGTTGTGCGGCAGGACATCCGGATGTAGTGACGGAAAGCGTATATATTCCTGCATCAGACTTGTCGGCATTGGTAACCGAAACAGACCGCTCATTTATCGTAGTGCCGTCAGGAGTAGTCCATACATATTGTGCGCCGACTATATCGACCGCAATCAGTTTTCCACTGGAAAAGTCACAAACAGAAGCTGAAGTGTTCTTCATATCAATCAGATTATTGACCGAAATTACACTTATCGCCGTACGCGGCGAATTGACATCGTAAGTGTCGGATACAACAATTCCAAGTTCCGTATTTTCCTCAATCGAAACGCCGGATGTCATGGATACTGCACTACCGTTCCCAGTAGCTTTGGCAATTACATCATCTTTATAATAGACAGTATATTTATAATCCTTAACTGTATTCTCAATATGTATCACCGGCTTGTCGGCTATACAGATATTTACGCTGGATGCCGGTACGGATGCCGGAACTTTGCCGACAATTACCGTAACAGGAACTGTCGAACTTTCGCAACCGAGCGAATCCTGAGAAACACTATAAATAAACTCTCCTGTCTTACTGGTCACAGGGAGTGGAGACTGTCCCGACAGAAGCGTACCCTCAGGATTGTACCACTTCAGCTTAAAATCGGATTTCGGTATGGCAATCAGAGGCGTAGCGACTTCATTTTCATAAAATCTGTACTTCGTCTTATCCAGTGAAGGAGGCACAGGCCGGGTTACGGTTACCTGTATTTTATCTTTCATTATGCAACCTAACCCCGAATCCTCTATGAGCAAGCTGTAAATACCCGCCTTTTCAAATCCCATATCTTCAATTTTCAAAGTTTGGCCGTTATATGTCGAATTGTCCGGTTTTGTCCACACAATTTTTCCGCCCGTATAATCGGCAGATAACAAAAGATTGTCGCCAAAACAAACCTTTTCCGGACCCAGTATGAATGATTCATTTAATGGTATATGTACTGTAGTTCTTTCGTCCGAAACACAGCCGGATGCGTTTTGCGTTTCCAGAAAATAATTATTGCCGGCTACCAAGCTCTGAGTTGTTTCTATGATAGCGGTATCGTTGACGGCTGTTCCAGAACCTATTTTTGTGCCGCCGGAATGGGATGTATATAAATTGTAGGTATAATTGCCGGCTTTGATAACCCTTATTCTGGGTTTTGAATCACCGGAAGTACAAAAAATAATATTATTCTCCCCTGCTTTCGCCGGCAGATTTTCGACAATAACCGACAATTCGATTGTAGGGCTTTCGCATCCGGTTGAATTTTTCTGACTTACAAAATATTTGGTTGTATCCGGAAGATTGGGCTTGAACATCGGAGCAGTTTCGCCAATCAGCGACTTGTTCGAGTTATACCATACTAAAACATAGGCATTTGAAGTCTTCGACGCATATTTACTTAATGATACTTCACCCGAATTGAAGCAAATATATGCAGGCGCTGGAACATTTGGCGTCGGAGGATTGCCTACCTCAATTTTAACTGTTTCCGAATATACGCTGCTGCATCCGTCAAAATTCATTGAAAAAACGTATTCTCCAGCGTCGGCTTCAGATATATTCGACAGTTTCAGGGTATTGGTACTGGTTATTACATCATTTCCCTTTTTCCACTGGAAATTGCTTCCCGAATGTGTGTTTGTCACCGTCAATTCTATGACGCCACCTTTGCAGGCCGCTCTATCGCCTTCTATTACAGGCATGCTAAAATTTGGCTCCAGATTCTTTTTAACGGGTTTATTTTTAGAACAGCCGTCATCAATCACTTCTATTTTCAAATTGTCCGAAGTTGTCGTTGCAGAGAAGGTAATATCTTTATCAGCACTTGATTTAGTATCAATTACTTTCTCATCGGCAATAAGCTGGCATGTATATGGTCCTGTCCCTCTCAAAACGGTAGCCGACACGGAAATTTCGGATGCAGAACATCGTTTATATTCGGCTTTCGTAATACTCATCTCCGCCAATTCTGCGGTAAAAGGAATACCCTCGGGTGTGACAGGGTTACCGTTACACAGCATTCCCCTTGAATATATGCTGTATTTTTTGCCGTATGCAACTTTTACCGTATTGGTTCCCTCCGGCAAAGGAATTCTATCCTGTCCCGATGAAATCATATAAATATTGTTTTTTGTGTCCAGTTGGGAACCTTCGCCGGCTATCGCGTTGATAGTTAGTGTGACTAATCCATCGGGTGCACATAAAGAACCGTCCACTACATATTCTAATGTAACCTTGCAATCCTGAGCCTGTATCTCATGATTTCCTATAAGAAAAGTAAAAGCTAGTATTAGTTTAAAAAATCGTTTTGTTTGCATCATTCATAACTTTTTAACAGGGGGCAAAATTATTATATAATATCTTAAAAAACTTTTATATTATGTTAAATAATGCAAAATCAACTTTTTTCACAAACACACAGGAGATTATATTAGTGATATATAAAACATTAGTGTTTTTATATCTGTGAAAATTACGGTGTATGAAAATTCTTCATACTTTTGCAAATATTAAAATGTTAAAATGTTTAATGAGATGAAAAGGTTTCTTATATGTTTATTAGTTTTTTGCACGTCCGGATTGTATGCCCAGACTATTGATGACATTCTTAAAGTTTCGTATCAGGATTATGAAGGAACAGCCCGTTTTGCCGCCATGGGCGGAGCTTTCGGCGCACTGGGAGGCGATATTTCAGGCATCAGCGTTAATCCTGCCGGTCTGGCGGTTTTCCGAAAATCTCATGTATCGTTCACTTCCTCGCTGAACAATATTTATAATAGTTCCGGTGTTGCAGGAATACAGACAGATGATTCGCGAGTGCGGGCGGGAATTTCGAGCTTTGGAGTTGTCTTTGCTTTGGAAAACCAGAGCCGTACCAAATGGAATATCGGGATAACATATTTGAAAAAAAACAACTTCAATCGCCGTACCACTGTCAAAGGCATCACCAGCACAAATTCAATAATTAACTATTTTGCATATAAAGCAAATGAAAATACTGACTTTTTTAATCCCTCCCATCTTAATTCGTATGACGCATTCTACAACTTCAATCCTCTCGACTGGGATGTTGTGATGGCTTATGGAACGCATCTTATCGACTGGGACGGAAACAGTTATTACAGTGTTTTGAACTATGGCGACCGTGTTCGTCAGCAAATAAATTCCCTGATGAAAGGTTCTTCGAGTGAAATAACTTTTAATGTGGGAATGAACTTCAATGATAAGCTTTTTGCCGGCATCCTGCTCGGAATGACAACATTGAATTATAGACGGGAAGTTGCTTACCGGGAGTACGCACACGAAAACAATACTTCCGATTTTGACAGGCTCATATACAATACCGATCTTAAAATAAGAGGCTTAGGCATAAACTGTAAAGTCGGGATTATCTATAAGCCCATTCAGGCAATACGGTTCGGACTGTCGCTTCATTCTCCTGACAATTTTATGTATCCTTACAAATATGTCGAAGAAGAAGACAATGATTATCCTCCTGCCATGGACAATTTATATTCGGCCTCTCTGGAGGCTCAATATAAAACAGATAATATGCCCTTAAGAGACGGATCGAACAACGACTACTATCTGTTTTTTGAAAGAATCAAAACCCCGTACAAGGCTACCGGTTCATTTGCTTTCATAATCGGAAATTTTGGACTTGTAAGCATGGACTGTGAATACGTAGATTATTCCCGAATCAAACTGAAAGGATCCGACCCTACAGACATATTCAATTCCGACATCGAAAAATATTTCAAAAACACTGTGAACTTACGTTTTGGAACTGAAATGTGGATAAAAAACTTTGCACTGCGAGCCGGATACATGCACAATCAGTCTCCTGACAAAGACTACGATTTGTCGCGTCGAACCTACTCCGCAGGACTTGGCTGGAAATTCAGGCAACTCAATATCGACATGGCTTATGTACGGACAAGTAATACCGACTATTATACTCATTACGCCGGAGCAGACGGAATTATCGAAAATCTGAAAAACAGAAGACTCTCTCTGACACTCGGCTGGACATTCAGGTCGAATTAAAAGGCAACAATGAAGTTCTTCATTCTACAATTACATCAATGCAGTGTTTTGCATATCATTTTTTGCAAGTAATAAAAATTGTAGTACCTTTGCGCCGCTTTTATCGCGGATATGGCGTAATTTGGTAGCCGCGCTAGATTTAGGATCTAGTGTCGTAAGACGTGTGGGTTCGAGTCCCCCTATCCGCACTAAGAAGTTTAGATTGCTGGCAGAAACTGTAAAACAAATATTCGTTTTCTGCCCTTGGTTATATACATATAAAAATGGAATTAATACAAAATAAAGAAGGTCTTGTTGCCTCCCTGACCCTGAAAATATCACAGGAAGATTATGCAGCTAAAGTAGAGAAAGGGTTAAAAAAAATACGCCAGACATATCAAATCAAGGGATTCCGTCCGGGAAACGCACCAATATCCCTGATTAAAAAGATGTATGGACAACCCCTTATGTACGAGGAAATAACCAAACTCGTCAATGACTCTATCGAAAATTATGAAAAAGAAAACAAAGGTCTTATTGTAGGTCGGCCAATACCGTCTGCGAATAACCAGCCACTGGTGGAGTCAAGCGGACAGAAAGATTTTGAATTTATGTATGAAGCTGGCTTTTTTCCGGAATTTACCTATAAAATAGACAAAAACACGGAACTGGTATATTACAACATACTTGTAGAAGACGAAGATATAGATGAAGTAATAAAATCGTATCAAGAAGCATATCCGATTTTTGAAAACCTCGATGCAGTGGGAGACGATTGTCTCGTAAAAGTGAATACTGTTCTGGTAAAGGAAGGCGAAGAACAGGCACATACAGCAAGCTTTATAACATCTGTTATTCCCGATGAATACAAATCCCTGTTTTCCGGGGCAAAAGTGGATGATGTGATAAATGTTGAAATACGAAAAGTGTTTACCAATGAACTTGATTTAACAGGAATGTTGGCTATCAGTAAAGAAGAACTTGAATTACAGCCCGAAATCCTCCCGTTTACCATAGTTGAAATTTCGAAAAAAACGCAGTCAGCCTTCAATCAGGCATTTTTCGATGAGGTAGCAGGGAAAGACAATATCCACAACGAAGAAGAATTAAGAGAATATTTAAAAAAACATATAGCGGCTAACTATGAAATCATGAGTTTTAATCAACTATACGCAGATGCTGTCGATGTTTTGAAAGAAAAGGCAAATATCGTTTTACCCGATGATTTTATCAAGAATTATATTGAATTTATGAAAGACAAAGATAAAAATATGCGGGAAGAGCAATCCGAATATTTAGTAAAATATTTCACAGACGGGATTCGATGGAATTACATATTAGGCTCCCTGCTCGAACAGGCAAATATCGAGATAACTTATGACATGATAAAACTCGAAGTGAGAAATATTGTCATAAGTAATTTCAGCAATTATCAACATCTGGATGCAGACGTTGACATTGACGATTTAACGAATTATTATCTCGGACAGCAGGAATATGTAAATGAGGTTTATGAAAACATAAAGATAAAAAAACTGACCGAATTATTGAAGGAAAATGCAAAATTGAACGTTATAGACGTTACGATTGATGAATTTAAAACATTATGCAAAACGAAAACTGATGAAAAAGACAGCCTCCCTGAAAATAATTCCGAAACGTATGAAACGGTGAAAGATGAACCCGTAAAAGATGAATCCGAAACGGAAAACGCTGAAGTGGAAATCACAGAAACTCAAGAAGACGATAAAGAAAAACAGGAATGAAAGATTTTGATAAATATACATTGAAACATGCAGGTATCAGTAGCCTGAACATGTATCGATATACGTCGATGATAGAAAATTCTATTACTCCGTATATTTTGGAAGAGAGACAATTGAACGTACAGCCCCTGGACGTTTTTTCACGTTTGATGATGGAGCGAATCATATTTCTGGGTACTCCCGTATATGACGAAGTTGCAAATATCATACAGGCGCAGTTACTATATCTGGATTCGATAGATTCCAAAGACTTGCAAATATATCTCAACTCTCCGGGCGGTTCAGTTTCGGCAGGTTTGGGTATTTATGACACGATGCAGATTATAAATTCCGATGTGGCAACTATTTGTACAGGTATGGCCGCTTCGATGGGCGCCGTGCTGCTTGCTGCGGGAAAAAACGGCAAGCGGTCTGCCCTGCCTCATTCGAGAATTTTGATTCACCAGCCGCTCGGAGGAGCCGAAGGTCAGGCAAGTGATATCGAAATCGCTGCACGGGAAATTATCAAGACAAAACAGGAACTGTACAAAATACTGTCGCAACACACGGGACAGACCATAGAAAAAATAGAAAAAGACTCCGACAGAGACTATTGGATGACTTCGGAAGAAGCATTGCAGTATGGAATGATTGATGAAATAATGAGGAAAAGAGAAAACATATAATGAAAAACACATCGAAGAAAAAATGTTCTTTTTGCGGTCTTAGCGAAGATCATGTCACCATGATGATTGTTGGTCTCGACGCCTGTATCTGTTCCGACTGTGCCGAACGCGTTCACGCAGCCATATCGGAAGCAATGAATTATCAAAATACAGGTACAACGACAGCGCCTAAAAGAAAAAAGGCATCGACAAAAGTCTCGTCGGTACCAAAGCCCGGAGAAATAAAACAATTTCTTGACCAGTATGTTATTGGTCAGGACTATGCAAAAAAATACTTATCCGTTGCCGTTTATAATCACTACAAAAGGATAGACCAGAATATCAATACCGACGATGTTGAAATAGAAAAATCGAACATAGTGATGATTGGCGAAACCGGTACCGGTAAAACCCTGCTTGCTCGCAGTATCGCTAAAATGTTGAACGTACCCTTCGCAATAGTGGATGCAACGGTATTGACCGAAGCCGGATATGTGGGCGAAGATGTGGAAAGCATACTGTCGCGTCTGTTGCAAGCTGCCGACTACAATGTTAAGGCTGCCGAAAGAGGCATCGTCTTCATAGATGAAATCGATAAGATAGCCCGTAAAGGCGATAATCCTTCGATTACACGCGACGTTTCGGGAGAAGGAGTGCAGCAGGGACTGTTGAAGCTGCTGGAAGGTTCGCTGGTGAACGTGCCTCCGAAAGGAGGACGAAAACATCCGGAACAGCAGTTTATTGTAGTAAACACAAAAAATATCCTGTTTATATGCGGAGGAGCATTCAATGACGTCGATAAGATTATATCCCGCCGTTTAAATTCTCAATCAATGGGATATAAAGCAGTTAAGGAAAAGGAAGTTCTCGATAGGGAAAACCTTTTGCAGTATGTTATTCCCGCTGATTTAAAAACTTTCGGCTTGATTCCCGAAATCATAGGCCGTCTGCCGATACTGACATATTTGCTGCCACTGGATAGAAATGCTCTGTATCAAATTCTTACAGAGCCGAAAAATGCAATAACAAAACAATATATACGACTGTTCGAAATGGACGGGGTAAAACTCGAATTTGAAGACGAGGCGCTGAATTATATTGTCGATAAGGCAATGGAATTTAAGCTCGGAGCACGCGGATTGCGGTCGATTTTCGAAACCATCATGGTTGACGCCATGTATGAAGCGCCTTCGGATAATCAAAAGGAACTGTGCATCACACTGCAATATGCAAAAGACAGAATCGAAAAACTGAACAATAAACTGCGTGTGGCATAAAATAATAAACATTGTATAACACCAAACATTTAAAAGATAAAAAACAATGAGTGCAGAAGAAAAAGTGTTGGACGCCATGGTTAAGGCCGGAGCGCCTGTAGGTACGTCTAAAATAGCGGAACTTACCGGTTTAGACAAAAAAGAAGTGGAAAAAGCGATGAAAGTCCTGAAAGAATCAGGAAAGATTGTTTCTCCAAAACGCTGTGTTTGGGAACCGGCAAAGTAAAAATATAACCGTCTGTTTTTATTTTACTGAGGAAAAATGAACCTTTTCGATGTCTATTCTATTTGGGATGTAGCCCTTGCAAAAGGCGAGGGATGTTATTTGTACGATTCCGACGGAAACAAATATCTCGACTTGTATGGAGGACATGCAGTTATTTCCATCGGACACTCGCATCCTAAATTTGTGGAAAATGTACAGCAACAGTTAAAGCAGCTGGCTTTTTTCACCAATTCGGTCATAAACAGACAACAGCAGATACTGGCTCAAAAACTTGGCAAGATAAGCGGATATGCCGAATATTCGCTGTTTATGTGTAATTCGGGAGCCGAAGCCAACGAAAACGCATTGAAACTTGCTTCCTTTAAAACACAGAGAAAGAAAGTACTTGCGTTCAAGGGCGCATTTCACGGAAGAACTTCGGGAGCAGTAGCCGTAACAGACATTCCTCAGTACAGTGCGCCATACAATCTTAATAGCAACGTTACTTTTGTCCCTCTCAACGACATCGAACAGACGGAAAAGGAATTGAAATCGGGTGAATACTGCGCGGTTATCATCGAAGGAATACAGGGGGTTGGAGGAGTAAAAATCCCAACCGACGATTTTCTGCGCAGCCTTTCATCGCTCTGCAAGTCGTACGGCACAATGCTGATTCTGGACGAAATACAGTCAGGATGCGGACGTTCGGGGAAATATTTTTATCATCAATATTCCGGAATAAAGCCCGACCTGATAACTGTGGCCAAAGGCATCGGAAACGGTTTTCCTATGGCAGGAGTATTTATTTCGCCTGAATTTCAACCGGTAAAAGGTACACTCGGTACTACATTCGGAGGCGCATATTTGGCTTCTGCCGCAGGCATTGCCGTTGCAGATGTGATGATTGAGGAAAATCTTATGGCTAATGCAGAAAAAATCGGGCGCTTCCTGATGAACGAACTCGCACGGTTCCCTCAAATAAAGGAACTGCGCGGAAAAGGCTTAATGATAGCTATCGAAATGCCGGAACCAGTTTTCGAAATACGCCGCAAATTAATGTTCGAATACAGGATTTTCACAGGCGCCTCATCGACAAATATTATACGGTTACTGCCCCCTCTGTGCCTAACCGAAATCGATGCACGGTATTTTATCGAAGCTTTTAACAATACCCTTATTCAATTGAAAATTGGAAGTTGAAAAATACGCGATGCGTCGCACCGGATGTGATTTTTTTTTTTTAAGATATGCGAAATAAACAAGATATAACAGATTATAAAAACTCTGGATTGCTT
>JAISDK010000275.1 GCA_031264875.1 Prevotellaceae bacterium | reverse complement strand
ATCACGAATAGCCTTAATATAATTGCAGAATTTAAAGATTCGCCGAATTGTGTAAGTATTTTCGCGCTTTCTTAAAGAATGTTAATTTCTGAACTGTGATTTTTTTGATTGTTTTTCGTTTTTTTGTAATGCCACCTTTTCAGGAATGTTTATGCCTGTAAAACTGCTGCAACCGGAAAATGCCCCATCTCCAATATAAGTCAATCCGTCAGGAATATGTATGTCCGTCAAACTGCTGCGATCGGAAAACGCAGATTCTCCAATAGAAATTACTCCATTTGGCAAAACTATTGATTTGAGAGATCTTGTTGACTGGTACGGTTTGTTTATCCACGAATTACACAGTGATAATTCTTATGCCATTTTTCCATGCTATTACTACAGGTAAAACGTTTGATCGCTACATAGCGGTCGACAGCGGTCTGAAAGAAGACGATATAATGGTAATTGCCGGACAAATTAATCTGGTTGACGGCAGAGAGCTTGAAATAATTAATCACTGAACAGGGATTTTGTACAGTACCAAAAAATTTTAATAATTTTGCGGCCTGTTATAACATTAATTGATAATAAAAATGAAGACAAAAGGAGTAAATGAAGAAGGAGTAGAATCATTATGACATTAAAACGCAGGAATATACTATCATATTTATTGTTTTTACTTGGCTTGATTTTACTGGGCGCCGTATCGGATATGCTTAGCCTGAGGCTGGATCTTACCGAAGACAGGCGTTATACCGTTTCCGAACCGGGCAGGCGGGTCGTAGAAAATCTTGACGATGTGATTTTCATACGTATCTATCTTGACGGGGAAATGCCCGTGTATATCAAAAAATTCAGAGCCTCGGTACGCGAAAAATTAGACGAATTGAAACGATATTCACGAAAAAATATACAGTACGAATTTCGAAATCCCTCGGAAGGAAGCGATGAAAAACGCGCTGCCGTTTTCAAGGAACTTATGCAGAAAGGACTGATTCCCCTCAGCATACGCGAAAACGATGCGGAAGGCGGGGCAAGTCAAAGAATGCTTTTTCCCGGCGCGCTGGTCAATTACAAGGGAAAAGAACTGTCGGTTAATCTCGTGAAAACCAACCAGAAACTCAGTATTGAGGAAAATCTTAACTTCGCATTGCAGAATCTGGAATACGAATTGATAAATGTCATCCAGAAAATAAGCCGTACAAACAAGGACAAGATTGCTTTTATCGAAGGGCATGGCGAACTCGACGATAACAGCCTGTGGGGAATATCCGAAAGTCTGGGCGAATATTATGATATTGACGCTGTTATAATCGAAGGCGCTACTGGAATACTAGACGAATATAAAGCGGTTATTGTTGCCAAGCCCCTGGAACGCTGGTCGGAAGCGGACAAGTTTGTTATCGACCAGTATATTATGCATGGAGGACGTACCGCATGGTTTGTCGACGCGGTTAATATCCACGAAGACAGTCTTTCGAGAGGCGAAACGACTATGGGACTTATCTGCGAGCATAATCTCAACGACCAGCTGTTTAACTATGGCGTCCGTATAAATCCCAATGTTTTGCAGGACATGCAGTGTTCGAAAGTCCGTATTGACGTGGCTTTACCGGGGATGCCCGCCAATTTCCGCTTAGCTTCGTGGACTTACTTCCCGTTGCTGTGGCCCCCGCTGGATAATCCCATAACCAAGGGAATAGACCTTGTAAAGGCTCAGTATCCGGGAATTATAGACACGGTAGGAAATAATGCAGGCGTAAAAAAGACGTATTTGCTGTATTCGTCCGAAAATGCAAAAGCGACTAATGCTCCCTTGATAGTGAATTTGTCGCAGGTTGACGAAAAGATTACTCAGCAAGTGTTTAACCGCTCCTATCTGCCTGTAGCGGTTTTGCTTGAAGGCGAGTTTAATTCTCCCTTCAGAAACAGGATAGTTTCGCAATACATAAGCTCTCCCGGATACACTTTCATACCTAAAAGCAGGAAAACCAAAATGATTGTTGTCTCCGACGGGGATATTATCCGTAATGACGTGAACAAAGCCGGACTCAAAACAATACCATACCCCCTTGGCTACGACCGACATACCGATTATACTTATGGTAACAATGATTTTGTTATGAACGCAATCAATTACCTTACAGACGAAAGCGGTCTGATGGAAATAAGAAACAGAACTCTCAAGATGAGATTGCTTGATAATTCGAAAATAGCATATAATCATACTAAAATAATTCTGATTAACACCCTTATTCCTCCGGCAATCATTATTCTTTGCGGTGTAGTATTTGTCCTGTACCGACGCAGAAAGTACAGCTAGGCGTACGATGGACGCTACAATACTGTTCAAACCAAATTCGGTTTATGTAATAAATAGTCGTTACATTTGCAAAAAATATTATGTACAACATTATTAAGAATTTTTAATTGAACATCAAGAGAATATGAAACGAATCGCAATTATCATGTCATGCATTATGATTTTTTGTATGGAAACTCTTACGGCTCAAGACGTAATTGAACAGTTAAGAACATGGCTGGTTCAGTCGCATAACGAAAATATTTCAGAACAGAAGTTTGCACGAAAGTCTTTGTCGCAAACCGAAGCCTCGGAAGCGGCGAAACTGCTTTTTTCGCACAGGCAACAGCTTATACGTGAACAGTATGGCAGTCAATGGCAGGAAAAACAACTGACGGAAGGCAAATATGTGATGAAATTCGATTATCGTGTGTATGGGGATAAGCCTGCCGACGGGCGAAGTCTATATATATCAATGCATGGAGGCGGGAACACTTCCGATGCAGTGAATGACAGGCAATGGAGCAACCAGATGCGTTTATACGAACCGAAAGAAGGAGTTTATATTGCCCCGCGGACGGCGGTAAACGACTGGAACATGTGGTTTCAGTCTCATGTTGACACGCTTTTTGACAGACTGATACAACTTGCTGTTATATTTATGGATGTGAATCCCGATAAGGTTTATCTCATGGGTTATTCTGCCGGTGGAGACGGCGCTTACCGTATG
>JAISDK010000252.1 GCA_031264875.1 Prevotellaceae bacterium | reverse complement strand
CACGACATGCCGGTTGCCGAGTTCAGTGATGGCGCTTCTTTCAAACATGAGCCGACCGGCGTGTTGTTTTTTGGAGGTATTAATGGTTTTGTTACTGTCAGCGCCGGCGGAGTTCCCGAGCAGGCCTATCATCCGCTTATCTCTTTTAACGGTTTATCGGTCTTTGGACAGTCGCAGAATATCCACGATTTTCTTGATACGGAGACCAATACGTTGCAACTGAATTACAGGCAAAATTTTTTTTCGGTTTCCTTTACCGCAATTGATTACTTGCACGGCGATGATTATACTTACATGTATCAAATCGATGGGTTAAGTACCCGGTGGATCAACAACGGCCATACGAATACGGTTGCCTTTACAAACATTTCGCCCGGAACTTATACACTGCAGGTCAAATACCGGAACAATATCACCGGCGAAGACAGCCATACTCAATCGTTAACTATCCACATCTTGCCTCCCTGGTATCAAACAGGATGGGCTTACGCTGTTTACACACTGCTTGTCCTGATAGCTCTTTTGTTCATTATACATCTCAGTGTCAAATGGTACAAGATGAAAAAAGACAATCTCATTGAAAAACTGACCCGACAACAAAAAGAGGAAATCTATGAGTCGAAACTGCGTTTCTTCACGAATATCACACATGAACTGTGTACACCGCTGACACTGATTTATGGTCCCTGCGAAAAAATTCTTGCCGCCGAAACGGACCCTAAGACAAAAAAATATGCCGGATTGATCAAACATAACGCAGAAAAGCTTAACAGTCTGATTCTGGAGTTAATAGAATTTCGCCGGTTGGAGACAGGCAATAAGAACCCGGACATAAAAAAGTTACCTGTCTCGGAGATTATTGCAAATATAGCCGACTCATTCACGGAGCTGGCAAAATCAAAAAACATTGACTATCAAGTTAATACAGAAAATAATATTGTCTGGCTTTCCGACTCCGGATGCTTGCAGATGATTGTCACCAATCTGGTATCCAATGCTTTCAAATATACGCCTGAAGAAGGCCGCATAGGTGTTGACCTGCACATAAAAAGCGAAAAACTTTGTATTGAAGTCTCAAACACCGGTCAGGGCATCAAGGAAGAAGATATCGGTAAGATATTTGATCGTTATACGATATTGAACAATCTTGATTCAAACAACAATAGCAGGATGTCTCCACGAAGTGGCTTGGGTCTGTCTATTTGCAGCAGTATGGCCAGACTTCTAAATGGTGAAATTACCGTCAGTAGCGTGCCCGGAGAATTAACCGTATTCACGGTCATCCTGCCGGTGTTAAATGTGGAAGATATTCCGGAAACGTACGATCCGGACTCTATAGAAGTACCTGCAACTGTCTTGTCCGACATCTCTCCGGAAGCAGAAGATATTATTCTGCCCACATTTGATAAAGAGAAGAAAACTATTATGATCGTGGACGATGATCTTTCCATGTTGTGGTTCATTACCGAAATATTTGTAAAAAAATACAATGTAATTCCCATTAGTGATCCGAAAGAAGTTGCCGATTCACTGAAACAACACACACCGGATCTGATAATTTCCGACATAATGATGCCTGACATTGACGGTATAACACTTACCAAACGAATCAAGTCGGATAAATATTTCAGCCACATCCCCCTGATCCTGCTTTCTGCCCAAAACGAACTGGAGGAACAGGTGAAAGGGATAGACTCCGGATCAGAAGCCTATATTACTAAGCCTTTCAATGTTGATTATCTCGAAGTTGTTGCAGAGCGATTAATACAGCGTAAAGAAGATCTTCGGATCTATTATGCTTCTGCATTAAGTGCATTTGAGATATACGAAGGCAAATTGATACATCAGGAAGACAAAATATTTTTGGAACAATTCCTGCATACAATAGAAACCAATATTACTGATCCCGGATTAACTGTTGAAAAACTAAGCTCCCAACTTAATATGGGTACCCGTCAGTTTTACCGTCAGCTCAAACGTATAACAGATAAGATGCCCGCTGACGTGATCAGAGATTATCGTTTGGATCTGGCGGAACGGCTGTTAGTCACCACCAAGCTTTCGGTCGATGAGATTATATATAAAGCAGGATTCACCAATCGAGGTAATTTCTTCAGGGTCTTTACCCAAAAATTCAATACAACGCCTAAAAAATACAGGGAAGAACAACGAAAAATAGTAGAGTAAAAAGTTTAAATGAGTTCTACCGATAAGGAACTAAATCACTTGTGTCGCAAGGCATTATTAAATAAACCGTAAATGCAGGGTTAATAAAGGGATACATGCCTGAAAATATAGAAAAAAGGCTGTAAGTTATATTCCGTTTTAATGCGCAACGCCATGCTTGAAAGAATGATCAAATCCGACCGGAAACCGCCGCAGAAATAGGGCATTTCCCGTTTCCGGCGTTTAAATTTTTTTGGCAGTTTAGTGGATAAAAACCTACCTTTGCGGCTCAAAAGCAAACCATTCGGGCATGACGATTAAAGAACTAAAACAGCTCCGCGAAACGGAGGACAGGGTGGAGTTTAAGGAGGCAAAACGGGATTTCAACTATGCTTCTTTAATATTGCTCGGTAAAAGAGACGCTCTGCGCGAATATTTGCCTAATGCGGAAGTTATCATTGAATACCGGCTGGATCATTCG
>JAISDK010000241.1 GCA_031264875.1 Prevotellaceae bacterium | reverse complement strand
CCATTAATCATTAACCATTAATCATTAATGGTTATTTTCTATAATCGAATAGGAGGGGATTGTATGACTGCACGAAGTATAGCTCAATTATTATCATAGCCGGCGGTCTCAGCCGCCGGATGTATTGGAAGTTGATTTTGCGACAGCAATCTTCCGAACTTAACGTCCAACCTCAATCACAGTGAGACAATTCTGAAAGAATATCCTATCACTACATTTGCCGAGCCGATATGGTTCACACCATTCGACTTGCTTTTCTGTATCCGTATAAAGCCATAGTTTCCTCCGGCCTCAATAAACAGATGACTATAGTTACCCATCCGGTACGACAGTCCTATATTACCCTGGGCGCCAAAATTTACGGGACGTATTTCACCCGTAATATTCGAGGTTCCGAACTCCGTGCCATTTTCCAGAATATTCGCCAGTTCGGGAACTCCTGCCGCAATACGCGACTGTATTTCAGCAGGAATACCTGTCCATACAGTAGCGGTTTTGTCCGCTCCGGCATACAGCTTGCTCGAACCTTTGGACACTTGTTCGCCCGACATGAGAAACGAAATAAAAGGACCGACATTCACATAAATCCTGCACGGACCGTTTCCAAGAGTCTTACCCGCCTGTAAAGACAACGGCAGCATCAGGTAGTCGAATTTCACTGTGTTGTTTACATCGGCATGGAAAGTTGGCGGAACGTATGCAGCCATTTCTCCGAGCATTGCTACAATTTCTTCCGTTATATTTCCGCCCATCTGCGCAGCCATGTCCGTAATCAGCTGGCTCGACGACATGGTCTGGACTCCATTCCGTTTTCCTCCCTGTCCGGTATATTCCACCCCGAAACGCAAGGCAAACACACTGTTCATCTCTATTTCGGTAAATATCCCCCCATTACCGGCAAAACGCGACGAATAACCCGCACTCAGCGGATTGTCGCTCCCCGACACTATGTTAGGTATAGCCAAACCTCCGCGTACACCGAGATTTACGGGTTGCGCATCAACTTTAACACTCAGCGCAAAAAAACATAAAACCAATATTATTTTCCTCATTATAATTTTATTTATTTAAATAATCAGACATTAATTGTTAATTATTAATTGTTCATTGTTAATTGTCAGTCAGGTCTTCTATCAGCCAGTCGAGTACCTGCGATATGCTCAATCCCGCGTGCAGAATCTGCTGGGGTACAATACTGGCTTCGCACATTCCCGGAATAGTATTTATTTCGAGAAAATACAGCTTGTCGGCGGAATATATATAATCGACACGCACCAGTCCCCGGCATCCCAGACGTTTGGCGATTGTTTTGGTAAGCGATTTAACCCTGTTCGACAATTCCTCGGGAATGGGAGCAGGAGTGATTTCTTCAGATTTGCCTTCATATTTAGCTTCATAATCAAAGAACCCGTTTTGACTGACTATCATGGTCACCGGAAACTCAAGCGTCCGCTTATCCGTTGAATATATGCCGTGCGACAATTCCGTTCCCCCGACAAACGATTCGACTATCACATCACAATCCTCCCTCCTCGCCGTTTCGACGGCCTCGTCCAAACCGGCAGCCGACCGTACTTTTGTAACGCCGAAACTGCTTCCGCCGGCATTTGGCTTGACAAACATGGGATAGGCAATTTTTTCCTCAATCGCGTTCCGGTCGAAAACGTCCGTTCTTTTCAGCAAAACATCGTCGGCCATGTCAATTCCCAGACTGCGCAGGTAACATTTGCAGGCATACTTATTGAAAGTAAGCGCCGAAACAAAAGCGTCGCAGGTTGTGTACGGCACTCCGGTCAAATCGAAATAAGCCTGAAGAATCCCGTTCTCACCCGGCGTTCCGTGTATAATTATAAATGCACAGTCGAAAACAGTCTTTTTACCGTCAAGAACAAAACTGAAATCATCCCTGTTTACCGGCACACACCGCCCGCCGGCAATGTCCACATTCCATGCCGAACCGTTGACAGAAACTCTGTAAGCGGAATATTTCTCTTTCGAAAGATGCTGTTCGACAGTAAGAGAACTTCGTTCCGAGATAATTTTTTCCGACGAATCGCCGCCGTAAAGTATTGCTACATTTTTTTTCATTATTTACAATCAACAAATTAATTAATTTTGAATAAACGCAAAAGTAACGCATATTTTACATAAACCGAATTTTATTTGAACTTTATGCAAAAAATCATCGGAAGCATTTTGGAAGAAAATTTCTATCGGGGAGAAAATTTATTTTCATCGGAAAAATTCCGACTGCTATCGAGGAGAAAATTTACTTCCATAAAGGAGAAAAATTTTTCGTAAAAACAAGTTCATTAGAAATTGAAAAAAACAAACCGGAAAATAACCGGTAAGCAACGGGCGTATTCCAAAATGGCAAACCTGATGCGAGAGCATAAACCGGTTATTTTATTCCCATTCAAGACTATTGCCAAGCCCTTTTCGTATTATTGGCAATGGAAATCAGTTTTCCCGACACAACCGATTAAAACTGCCGTCGATAACAGTATCAACAGGCTTAAATTAAATAGATTTACTCTTTTCATTGTGTTAGTTTATAATTTCTTTTAGATGGTAGCAGGGACATTTTTGCCCCTGCACTCCATCTCTTTTGCTGAACGATAGTAATCAGTATTATTACATAAAATAAACTGTTACCGGCTTGCATACCTGTTTACCTGCGCTTCAGCATTGCGGCGTTCCATTTCGTCCTTTACAGCTTTGGGAACGCACACTTTACCTACGGGATTGAAATACGTACTCAGCGATTTTGCAAGTACCAACGCCACAGGTATTCCTATGAGCGAAATAAACAGTCCTGCGATTTGCAGAATGGTAACAAAACACAGAAGAAGTCCGAATGGAAAATAGACAATCCGCACAATGATGCCGAAAGTCTTCCAGTACTTGTTCTGTTCCGACTGTAAATCGTCCTTGCTTACCATCGCACTTGAAAAAGGCGACAGATACATCCGTGACAACTGGATAAGTCCCAAACCTATGGGCGCTCCTACCACGGTGATTACAAACAGCCCGCCCACCAGAAAGGTGAACAGCGCATTCAAAAATCCGAAAAACGGAAAATGCCAAATGATATTTCCTAATATTCTCATTATATTGAAAAAATTAATTTAATTACTGCCTACTCCTTTTTTTAAGTCTCATTTCGGCTTGTTCAGACTTGTTATTTGATATTTTTTTTTCATCTCATTAATATAATTTACAGGTCGATAAATGTTTTTTTTCGGGAATATATGAAATACCCGTATCCCCGGTATCGGGATATGGATATGGAAAACGGAACATTGTATTGTTGCAGATATGATTTTGGTTTTGTATTTTCTGCTTCCGATCGTAACTGCTTGATTACTTCTCTCTCTCTCTCTCTCTCTCTCTCTCTCTCTCCTCGAATATCACTCCAAAGTATGCCATATTTTCATTCATTCGAAGGTTATTTTCGAAATCCTTGAAACAGCAATATGAGGTAAAACAAACCATAAAAAAAACTTTAACTTTAGTACGTAAAAAATCATTTCATAAAACGCCGCAAAGTTAAATTATTTTTTGACGCCATGAACAAAATATGTAAAAAAATGTTAAAAGAAATTTCATTTGATTATGATTCTTGTGATTAGGATAGAAAAAAATTTACTCCAGCCTATTGTCATGTCATTCGCCAAATGTCTGAACTGTGATTTTTCTGCTGTGTCTTTGTCGTAATCTCCATATTGAATATGAATAATCCGTACAGGCGTCCGGTTCCGGCCATGCCGCAATACACAAAACTATCCCTGACTGTTCATCGGGCATCTGACAATTTGTCAGGTTTAATGCGAATGGCAGTTTATTTGCATAGAGGGTGGTGTGTTTTTTTGTACGATTAATAAAATATGAATAGAAATGGAAGAAAGTAAACGAAAAGAGATAGAGCAAGAGGAAGTTATTAATAATGCTACCGAACCGGAGACTGTCGATGAAAAAAATCCGGAAGACGAAAAAGAACATCAATTGAACGAATTGACTGAAAAATTGGCAGAATTTCAGGACAGGTACCTGAGGCTTTCGGCAGAATTTGACAATTACCGTAAACGGACTCTTAAGGAAAGGTTTGAATTGATCAAAACCGCGGGGGAAGACATTTTGAATGACCTGCTTCCCGTTATCGACGATTTCGACCGTGCGGTGAGCGTAATGAGTTCGTCCGTGTCGATTGACGCAATACTGGAGGGGACAAACTTGATTTATAACAAATTCAAATCAGTGCTTGAAAGCAGGGGACTGACCGAAATCGATTCGCTTGGAGCGGATTTTGATCCTGAGATTCACGAGGCGATAGCCAAAATCAAGGCTGCCGACGAACAGTCAGGAAAAGTCATTGACGTAACACAGAAAGGGTATTTGCTTAACGGCAAAATAATCCGTCATCCCAAAGTAGTAATAGGAGAATAAACGGCCGACAGATGACAAAAAGAGACTATTACGAAATCTTGGGCGTGTCGAAAAGCTCCACTGCCGACGAAATAAAAAAGGCATACAGGCAAATGGCGCTGAAGTATCACCCCGACAAAAATCCCGGAAACAAGGAAGCGGAGGAGAAATTTAAAGAAGCCGCCGAAGCATACGACGTGCTTAGCAATGCCGACAAAAAGGCAAGATACGACAAGTTCGGACACAGCGCTCCGGGAGGCTTCAGCGGAGCCACGGAATTTAATATGGAAGACATCTTCTCGCAGTTCGGCGACATCTTCGGCTTTGGAGGAGGCGGCGGAGGATTCGGACGCTTCGGCGGCTTTGGCGGAAACGTCAGGAGACAGGAATCCATGCGGCGGGGTTCGGATATACGCATCAGAGTGAAAGTTGATCTGAAAGATATTGCCAGCGGCGTGGAAAAAAAGCTGAAAGTGCCGGTGCTATGCAAGTGCCAGTCCTGCGGCGGGACGGGAGCAAAAAGTCCGTCGAGCATAAGCAACTGTACGGTATGCAATGGAAGCGGGCATATCACGAAAATGGCAAACACAATATTCGGAGCAATGCAAAGCACCACCATCTGCCCGCAGTGTCACGGTGAAGGAAAGAAAATCACCGAACTCTGCACCGCCTGTCACGGCGAAGGCACCGCGAAAAGAGAAGAAAACATTGCTTTCAGAATCCCACCGGGAGTCAGCGACGGCATGCAGCTGAACATCTCCGGAAAAGGAAACGCCGCCCGACGGGGAGGAATCAACGGCGACCTGCTGGTGGTGATTAACGAGGAAAAGGACGAGGAACTGATCAGAGACGAAAACGACTTGATCTATTCGCTCTACATAAGCATCCCGCAGGCAGCTCTGGGCGCATCGGTCGAAGTGCCAACAGTCAGCGGAAAAGCGAAAATAAGGATAGAACCGGGAACACAGTCGGGAAAAGTACTGCGCCTGAAAGGAAAGGGTCTCCCGGACATCAACGGATACGGAATGGGCGACCTCCTGGTGTACATCAGCCTGTGGACGCCGCAAAAGCTCACTAAGGAGGAAGAACGAATGATGGAATCGTTCACAAAATCGGAGAACTTCGTGCCGAACCCCTCCAAACAGGATAAAAATTTCTTTGAACGACTGAGAAACATGTTTCAGTCATAGCATACAATGTCATTAGGAAGCGGAAATATTCGGAAATTGCTGACACAGTACTCTGTGCCGGCAATAATTGCAATGACGGCCTCGTCGCTGTACAACATGACGGACAGCATCTTCATCGGTCATGGAGTAGAACCGGGGCATCTGGCAATCGCCGGACTGACTGTGACATTCCCGTTTATGAACCTCGCTGCCGCTTTCGGCTCCCTCGTCGGAGTTGGAGCGTCCACGCTGATTTCGATAAAACTGGGTCAGAAAGACTACGCCCTCGCAAATCGGGTATTCGGAAATACCTTAACGCTCAACACCATCATAGGCATACTGCTTTCCGCAGCATGCTTTCCTTTCCTTGACCCCATACTCTATTTTTTCGGGGCAAGCGAAAACACTATCGGATTTGCCCGCGATTACATGCAAATCATCATCCTCGGAAACGTAATCACACACATATATTTCGGACAGAACGCAATATTAAGGTCGGCAGGCTTTCCAGCCATGTCGATGTATGCCACGCTGCTGTCGGTTGCGGTAAACTGCATTCTCAATCCGATATTCATATTCGTATTCGGCTGGGGCATCAAAGGCGCGGCATGGGCAACAGTACTCGCACAGTCCATATCCCTGATCTTCCAGATGAGGCACTTCTATAACAGGAAAAACATTATCCATTTCCGGCGTGGAATATACACGCTGCATGGAGCGATTGTCAAAAAGATACTGTCGATAGGCATGTCCCCGTTTCTGATGAACATCTGCGCCTGTCTGATAGTGATACTCATCAACCGCGGCATGAGAGAATACGGCGGCGACGTGTCCGTGGGAGCCTACGGAATTGTGAACCGCATTGTATTCATGTTCCTCATGGTAGTCATGGGCTTTAACCAGGGAATGCAGCCCGTTGCAGGATACAACTACGGCGCCGGAAAATACTCGCGGGTAACGGAGGTGACAAAACTCACCATCCTGTGCGGAATAACGGTTACCACTGTCGCATTTCTTGTATGCGAGATATTTCCGGAAGTGATGATCGGGCTTTTCACCACCCGTCCGGAACTGATTGCCGAATCTGTATATGGAATGAGAATAGTATTTGCCGTTTTCCCGCTGGTGGGATTCCAGATGGTAGCCTCCAACTTTTTCCTTTCAATAGGAATGTCGCGAAAGGCAATATTCCTGTCCCTCACCCGACAGGTACTGTTTCTCATTCCGTGCCTGCTGATCCTTCCGCATTTCCTGGGCGGGATTCTGGGAATATGGATAAGTTTGCCCGTCTCCGATTTCGTCTCCACTGTCGTTACAACTGTCCTCCTGATAAGACAGTTCCGGAAAATGGACTTGTCCAATTAACAATTTACAATTAACAATTAACAATTTCGCGATGCAATGCCTTTGTCTGAATGCCGGCATTCGGGATGTCTGAACGCCGGCATTCAGAGTGTCTGAATGCTGGCATTCGGAGTGTCTGAACGCGGACATTCAGATGTTCCGAATAGTCCGCAAAGAATGGCAAACATATTGTGGCGAACACACAGTTTCGACGATGGTGGTTGTGGGGAAAAAAGACTTTTTTATTGATATGGATGCCCTACGGGCAATTTCGCAATGCGTATTCTGTTCGCAATATTCCGAAACTGTTATATCTTGTTTATTTCGCATCCCTTAAAGAACTTGTTATGTATGCATAGATAGCACTTGTTATGTATGCATAGATAGCACTTGTTATGTATGCATAGATAGTACTTGTTATGTATG
>JAISDK010000174.1 GCA_031264875.1 Prevotellaceae bacterium | reverse complement strand
ACCCTGTCGTCCGACAGCGGCAGGGTGCAGTATATTTTCGTGACACTGTTGGCTTTTGCATATTCTTTCGCTTGCTCTATATTGCCCAGAACTGTGTCTTTTATGAGGGGATTGTCGTCGAAAAATCCAAGTACTTTTATTCCGAGGTAGATATTGCTTTTCAGTTCGTCGTGTATCTTCCTGCCGATGAATCCCGCGCCAAGAATGATAGCCTTGATGCTGCTGTCACTGTTCTTAGTCATTGTGCAGGTCAGCGCTTTCAGAGTTATATAATGTGCGACTGTCAGCACGGCAAAGGCCGAAATAAAGAATGTCAGCGTAAACCGCCGTGATACCGCTTCGGATGTTCTTACGGCAAACAGGCAGAGCAATACGATTACCACCGTGATAAACAGTCGGTACATGTTTGCCCGTATGATATGGCGAATAAGAAATTTACGGACGTCAACGTCAAACTTTGCAATGGCAATACTCAGAATGTATCCCAGATTGACGACTGTCTGCAACAGAAGACAGGATTCGTCGTTGTATTCAAAGTCAAAAGCGTTGAGCAGTGTGAAATATAGAATGTTCAACAGTAGAATGTCTTCTGTCGCGAACATCAGGATAATGGAAATTCTATAACGTCCTGTTTTTTTCATGACTGTCAGCTTTAATTCGGAGTTTCTGACATGGCTGATGTTTTATTATCTTGTCATATACTTTTGCTACCTGTTCTGCAATGTGATTCCAATCGTATTTTTCCATGTTGTAATTGACAGGCTGAAATTTTTCCTTCGTAATTTTGTCCATGCAGTCTGCTAACGCCTGTTCATTACCTGCCGGAAAGTAACATCCGGAAGGCAGGCCGACAGCTAAATTGGCCGGAATATCGCTGGCAATGACGGGAAGACGGTAACTCATGGCTTCCAGCAGAGAAATCGGTAATCCTTCGTGCGAGGACGGTAATACAAATGCTCTTGCGTGAGTCAGCAGTGACTGTAGTTTTTCTCCTTTGATGAATCCTGTAAGAATGACATTTTCGTGTTTTGCCAAATTCTTTAATTCTTTGGAATATGCGTCTTCAAAATCAGCGTCTCCGGCTAATACAAGCGGATATTTTCCGGAACCGAGACTGGAGTATGCACGAATGAGATGATGAAATTTTTTTTCGGGAACAAAACGTCCCATTGCAAAAATGTACTGTTGCGGTTTTATTCCCATGCTTTCTATATAGGCTGTGGAAGATATGAAATTGGGAACAGATACGCCGTTATATATTACGTATGCGTTGTGACGCTTATATTTTTGCTGTATAAACTGATTAATCACGTCGGATATGACAATGACTTCGTTTGCATACATGCATCCTATCCGTTCACCGTATTTTAATATGGCTTTCGCAACTGTCCCCCATTTATCTCTGTTGTAATCGTGTCCGTGATGTGTGAAAACTACTTTTAATCCCAGCAAACGGGCAAGAGGAGTTGTAATGGCAGGCCCAATGGCGTGTATGTGTACAACATCGGCATGTAGCTTTTTCGCTTTCAATATTGCTTTAAAGGTATGGACGATTGCCTCGAAAGACTTTTGCTTGATGGTACTGATATCTATTAACTGTACTTCCCGGTATTCTTTCAATGAATCCTGAACATAGTTTTTCCGCCGTATAACGGTTATATCGTATTCTTTAAGAGCTATGCGCGGATATAGTTCTTCACAGTGAGTTTCCACTCCTCCAAGTATGTTTGGAATACCCCGCGTGCCTGTGACAACGATTTTCATGTTGTGATTTGATTAACTAAGGCTTTCACTCAAATCGCCTGATCCGGATCTTGACCGACGTCATACCGGCATTTGTCTAAACATGCCGGCTGTCCCTGCAAACTGCGAATTTTATTTTTCAAAGCCCATTTTAACGGATGTTTGAGATATTTTTTCATTACGGGAGAAGCAGTTCCTACCATCCAGCAGTTTTTGGGACATTTGCGAACCATTTCCCGTATCTTTTGTGCCTGCTCGCCTTCCCATATCTCCTGAAAACTGGGGGTTTCACGGATATTTCCCATGGATTCTTTCCAATATCTTTTTTCAAGTCCATTGCATGGATATACATCTCCGTAAGGTTCTACAAAAAAGTTTACCAGACCCGCTTCACACGGTAGCATCCGCCGGTTTCCTTCGATATAGTTAATCAATCCCATATTGAAAAATGCGCGAAACCACGATTTGGGACGATTTTCTTTTAACTGCATGTTTACCAGTTTTTCAAAATTGCCGCAGACTTCTTCTTTGTTGGTAATGACATTATCGTCCTTATGGAAATAATAGGAATTGTGAAATGCCGCCGTAGCAAATTCCAGTCCCAACGACTTGGAAAGCTGATATAAAGAAAGCATGTCGGCGGAATTATTGTTGGATACTGTACAGCCGAAACCAATATCTCTCAATCCCATATCTTTTAATGTGAGCAAGGTACGAAGACCCTTGTCAAACCCGCCCGGACGTCCTCGCAATTCGTCGTTTTTACACGACAAGCCTTCGATGCTGATACGAATACCTATTTCAGGAAACTGTTTTGCCAAAGCAATAACCCTGTCTTCAAACCAGCCCGAAGTGGAAATGACTACGCGCGGTGATTTTGTGAAGCATACTTCTGCGATTTTATCCAAATCTTCACGAATAAAAGGTTCTCCGCCTGTCAGATTGATAAACTTGACGCGAGGAAGACGCTTGATTTCTTCAGGAGTGATTTCCTTGCTTTTTTCTGTGGGATGTTCCCAGATATTGCACATTTTACATCGCATCGGACAACGGTATGTCGTGATGATGCACATGTCGGTGGGCTGGGGTATTTGCAACATGATTGTTATGATAAATAAATTAATTAAACCAACCTTTCTAAAGGTGAAGAGTTTGTTGTCGATTAGCCGATTGAAGTATAGCTAATATCTTAGTCTAATGTACAAATATTTTTTTTGGTTAGTATCCGGAATTAAGAAGTTCAGTCAAATAAACAGACATTATTCAGACAAGATTCGTTTGTACTCGTCTGCTGCTTCAACAAGTGTGTTATTGGGATAAGCCTGTTGAAAAATAGCTTCAAAAAAATCTCATCATCTCGCTGTGAAACGATTATTTGTTTATTTTCTGAAATAACCCGTATCGTTTTATTTTTTACTGTATTAACTTGCATCTTATAAAAATTAAAAATCAATTATTTGTCGTTATAATGACCGTACGCCGAAATGACTGCAACAATTACTTCGGCTTCATTGATCTGATAGATTAGGCGATGTTTTTGTGTTATTCTTCTCGACCATTGTCCCGTTCTATTCTCGCCCAGCGGCTTGGGGTGTCCTGTTCCCGTTTCGGGATGTTCCTGCAACTCGGCTATTAGCTTTGCTACCTTTTTGAATGCTTGCGGTTCTTTATTTTTTAAAGCCCGAATATCCTTATCTGCCGTCGGCAAAATAATGATTTTATAGCTCATAGATTATCAAAATATGCTTTCAATTCTTCTTTCGAACGAATTACCGTCCCTTTTCCCTGATTTGCTTCCTGCAAGGCACGGTCTATTTTCGCAAAAAACTCTTCTTTACTCATTAACGTATCATCATCTGATATAGCAATGACTTTATATGATTTGCTTTTCCCTCTTTGAATAAAGATTTCCTCGCCTTCATCCGCTTTGTCAAGATAAATTTTTTGCTTATTTCTGAACTCTCTTGAACTGACTATTACCATATTAAAATACACTATTTTGGCACGAAGGTAAGGATTATTTATTATATAAACCGAATTTCATTTGAATATCATGTTTGTAATAAATCTATGATAAAACCCATTTCTGAATATCTTCTGCCGGATAGCTGGAAATATACTTGTTTTTATTCGTCCTTTTTATCAGTTATTTGCCAGTAACCGCTTTTATCGGATCCAATACGTTTCAGAAAACCTTTGGATTTGAGCTTTGTAATATTTTCTTTTATTTTACTTAAAGATATCCCTACTGTTTTAACCATCTCATCTCTTGTAATAAATGGATTACTCGCGATTGCTTCTATAATTTTCTGCTGATTAACCGTGACTTTTACAGGCCCCTTTACAGGC
>JAISDK010000121.1 GCA_031264875.1 Prevotellaceae bacterium | reverse complement strand
AAATTCTTTTTTGATGACGCTGACAGGTTTGTCGAGTTTGGAGAAAAAAACAGCATGTACATCACCGGACATACCTTAATCTGGCATTCTCAGACCCCGCGCTGGTTTTTCAAGGATGAAAACGGAAATGACGTTTCCCGCGAAGTGCTGATTGAGCGGATGAAAAAGCATATTCACACGGTTGTCGGGCAATACAAAGGGAGAATAAAAGGCTGGGACGTAGTAAACGAAGCGATTTTAGACAGTGGCGGATGGCGCGACAGTAAATTTTATCAGATTATCGGAGAAGAATTTATCCAACTTGCTTTTCAATTCGCACACGAAGCCGATCCCGATGCCGAACTGTATTATAACGATTATTCGATGGCGCTTGAAGGCAGGCGCAACGGAGTGGTCAAAATGGTCAAATCGTTGCAGGAACAAGGCGTTCGGATTGACGGCATCGGTATGCAGGGACATACAGGTATGGACAGCCCATCCATCGAAAATTTTGAAAAAAGCATCATCGCTTTTTCCGGTCTGGGCGTAAAAGTCATGATTACGGAACTGGATTTAAGCGCATTGCCGAGTCCGTATGCAAACAGGAGCGCCAATATTTCCGAAACTGCCGAATATCAGAAAAAAATAGACCCGTATCCCAATGGCATAATCCCGCATGATGCGGAACTGAAATGGGAAGAACGCTATCTGGATTTTTTCAAATTATTCTTGAAACATCAGGATAAAATTTCGCGCGTTACGCTGTGGGGAATCAGTGATGCCAATTCATGGAAGAATGATTTTCCGATAAAAGGAAGAACGGATTACCCGCTGTTGTTTGACCGGAATTACCATGCAAAACCTGTCGTTCAAAAGTTAATTGAACAGGCAATACATTAAAGCAATATATAATTTATATCAACAATATGAAACCAAGATATTTAGTTCCGAATGATTATATGGCAGACCCTGCCGTACATATTTTTGAAGGCAAGTTATTTATTTATCCCTCGCACGACAGGGAGAGCGGTATTCCCGAAAACGACAACGGCGACCATTTCGACATGAATGATTATCATGTCTTTTCGATGGAAGACATTGACGGGGAAGTAACCGACCATGGCGTTACACTGAAAGTCGAAGACATTGCTTGGGCAGGACGACAGTTATGGGACTGCGATGCGGCGTTCCGCAACGGTAAATACTATCTCTATTTTTCGCTCAAAGACAAAAATGACGTCTTCCATTTGGGTGTGGCGGTAAGCGATACGCCAAACGGCGTTTTCAAGGCGCAGGAAAATCCGATGAAAGGCTCGTACAGTATCGACCCTTGCGTTTTTGCGGACGATGACGGCGAATATTATATTTATTTCGGCGGAATATGGGGCGGACAACTGCAACGTTACCGCAACAACAAAGCCCTTGAAAGTCCCGCTTTACCTGCCGGCAATGAGCCTGCACTTTGCCCAAAAGTGGCTCGTTTGCAAGAGGATATGCTGGAATTTGCAGAAGAACCGCGTGATGTAGTGATATTGGATGAAACCGGTAAACCTTTAATGCAGGGAGATACGGAACGCCGTTTCTTCGAGGCTTCATGGATGCACAAATACAGGGGGAAGTATTATTATTCCTATTCTACCGGCGATACGCATTTGCTTTGTTACGCCATCGGCGACAATCCATACGGACCATTTACTTACAGGGGAGTTATACTGACCCCTGTTGTGGGCTGGACAACACATCATGCCATTGTCGAATTTAAAGGAAAGTGGTATCTGTTTCATCACGATTCCACTCCTTCGGGCGGCAAAACTTGGTTGCGCAGCATAAAAGTAGTCGAACTGGAATACAATCCGGACGGAACAATAAAAACAATAGAAGGAATAAGATGAAAAAACGGCTACTATTCGGCAGGCGCCGACACATTGCAGGTCATCCGCAGATTCAGCGGTCTGTCGGTCTATGTCCCGCAACCGCAATACCCCAATGCCAATGCCGCGTATAAAAAACTGAAATGGGCGAAAGAAACCGGTAACGCTCCTTTCGCAACGAAAGCAGGCATGTAAACAATATCAGCAATTGCAGAAAATATTGTCATTCAAAGAGTTTCCTTCCTTCGGGCGGGAGACTCTTTTTGTTTTTATAAGGCTGGAATACAAACCATTAAAATCAAAAGAAGATGGAAAGATTTATTTCTACGAAGTTCTTCCGCTCGTTGCGGAAGGCTTCACAAAAAGGTATCGACATGCACGCCCAAGTACTGAAAAAAGAGTTTACAGGGTTTGCCCAATCCGTATTCTCGGAAGGCGCAGCCGCTACCGACAGAAGGGCGTATCTTGATTCACTTGTTTATACCCGCGTTGAACTTTCAGGACTGACAGAGGTGTCGGAAAAAAAAATGTGGCAATTCATGTCCTCAAAGCCATTGATTTGCTTGACAGGCAAATTGAGTGGACGAAAGAGCAGTTGCCGGCAGAACAGTCCGCGGCGCAAAGTCCGGCGAAACTTCACTGGCAAGGCGGCCCGATGGAACTGGTCGAACTCGTTTACGCCCTGCACGAAGCGGGCTGTTTCGGCGACGCACCGTTGAAAACCGTGTTTGAGGTATTCGGTAAAACTTTTGACTGTGAAATCACGAATTATTACCGCCTGTTT
>JAISDK010000119.1 GCA_031264875.1 Prevotellaceae bacterium | reverse complement strand
AAAAGGACTTTTTTTTTTCAAATAATAAAATACTATATAACAGCATTATAGCAATAAATTTTTGAAATTCATTGGAATAATTTGATTTTTTTTTGAAAAAATTGTGTTGCAATACATTAAAAAGTATTATCTTTGCGCAGATAAAAGTAATGTTTAACTTGTATTATAAATTTTATTATCATGACTAAAGCTGATATCGTAAACGAAGTCTCTAAAAGCACAGGCGTAGAGAAAATTACAGTACAAAAAACTGTAGAAGCATTCATGGAGTCGGTAAAATCTTCTTTGGCAAAGAATGAAAACGTGTATCTTCGCGGATTCGGAAGTTTTATCGTTAAGAAAAGAGCGAAAAAAACAGCTCGTAATATTTCCAAGAATACTACTATTATTATTCCGGAGCATTTTATTCCTGCTTTTAAACCTGCAAAGGTTTTTGTATCCAAGGTTAAAGGAACTGTAAAAAAATAAGCCTTATGCCCAGCGGAAAGAAAAGAAAGAGACACAAAATGGCAACACACAAGCGCAAAAAGCGTTTGCGTAAGAATCGGCATAAAAAGAGGAAGTGAGCTTTGACCGATTTAAGTTAAAAACAACGAACCTAAAGACCTTACAAAGGTCTTTAGGTTTTATCTTAATTATTATTGTAAAAAATGAAAATTTAAATTTTGTATTATGGTTAACAGGGAGTTAGTTATAGATGTAGCTTCCTCCGGTATTTCAATTGCGTTACTTGAAAACAAGAAAATAGTTGAGCTGAGTAGAGATACTGTTATCAGTGGTGATTTTTCTGTTGCTGACGTCTATTTAGGTAAAGTCAAGAAAATCATGCCCGCGCTAAATGCTGCGTTTGTTGATATTGGGCATGAAAAAGATGCTTTTATTCATTATCTGGATTTAGGATACCATTTTCAGTCACTAAATAATTTTGTTACTCATAACACCTCAAATGTGAAAAAGTTGTCTTTCACAAAAGCCAAGATGGTTGAACCGCTTGAAAAAGAAGGGAAAATAACTTCTTTCTTAAAACAGGGACAGCCAATAATGGTACAAATTGTCAAAGAAGCGATCTCGACAAAAGGACCAAGACTTACTTCCGAAATTTCTATTGCAGGAAGAAATATGGTACTTATGCCTTTTTCCGATAAAATTTCAATTTCTCAAAAAATATCTTCAAGTGATGAGAAAAAAAGACTAAGGCGATTGATTAAAAGTGTGCTTCCTCCTAATTATGGGGCAATTGTAAGGACTGCCGCCGAGGGGAAGAGCGGAGAGATTTTAAAGGACGAATTGTCGTTACTGATGGGACGATGGGACGAATGTTGCAAAAAACTGAAAACATTCAGGAAACCCGAATTGTTGATAAGGGAAATAAATCGTACCTCTGCTATTTTGCGTGATATGCTAAATGGCTCTTTTAATAATATTTATGTTAACAATCAACTTGTCTATAACGAGATAAAGAACTTTATAACCAATATTGAGCCTGAAAAAGAGAAAATTGTAAAATTATACAGAGGAAAGGTAGGAATTTTTGATCACTATGGTGTTGCAAAGCAAATTAAAAGCATATTTGGGCGTGTTGTATCCTTGAAATCAGGTGCGTATATGATAATTGAACATACCGAAGCGCTACATGTGATTGATGTAAATAGCGGAATCAGAATGAAATCCGGTAACAGTCAGGAAGTTCACGCTCTTGAAGTGAATCTTTTGGCGGCGGAAGAAATTGCACGTCAACTTCGAGTCCGCGATATAGGAGGAATAATTGTTATAGATTTTATTGATATGCATAATTCTGAAAATAAATTACTGCTATATAATAAAATACAAAAAATGATGGAAAATGACAGGGCAAAACACAATATCCTGCCATTAACGAAATTCGGACTTATGCAAATAACCCGACAAAGGGTTCGTCCGGAACTTAATATCAAAAACGATGAAACTTGTCCGACATGTCACGGGTCAGGGCGTATCTCTCCGAGTGTTGTGTTCGACAGTCAGTTGAAAAGTCAGATTGCATATTTTGCCAGCAAAGCTAAAGATAAATGTCTGACAGTGGCTGTGCATCCGTATGTTGCTGCTTACCTTAACAAAGGATTTCCTTCGTTGAAACTGAAATGGTGTTTCCAGTATAAATGCTATATAAAAATTAAAGCTGATCCATCTTTTAGTTATTTAGAATCGGAAATATATAGTAAAAAGGGAGAGAAACTTAGTGAATAGATAGTATTTGCTTTATCAAATATCAAAAAACAAGAGTGTCTAAAAAGCCTGTTTTTAAAAAAAATATCATTTGTAGTTCACTTTAATCAAATATATTTTTTTAAACAAATAATAAAACGACTTTTTTAGACACTTTTTTTATAAGTATGCTATAGGAACAATGAGAGTAATAATCTTTCATTTTTTGCCCAATTGGAAACAAATTATATATAATTTTAACAAGTAACGACAGAGGGGAGCAGTGTGAAAAACAGGGATTGTTCGCATCTACGAAAAGAAATCTGTAGCAAATCATATTGGCTTAAATAATAATATCATCTAATCAGGAAAGGACAGTTTTCCCTTTCGTCATGTGGCTTTTATTTTTAATGGGATAATGAAATTGCCTATAATGAAATTGAGGATTTTCGTTATTCAGGTGTTCCTCATGCGATAGGGTAGGAGACTATTCCTACAGTACAGCAAAAAGTGCCCGTCTCCCTTAAAACAATAAATACTTCGGAATTACAAATCTTTTGCAAATTCTCCTCTCACAATTTTGCCATTGAAAGTAAAAATACACATTAAATGTATAGCATAAACATGAAGATTATTGTGATTCGATTGTGGCAAGTGAAAAATGATGTCTCTTCTTGTTTACATTTGTTAATATGTGGGATATCGTCTAAGCTACCCGTTAAAAATAAATTTAACAACTATTCAAATATCTTATATAGTTATAATCGTATTACAATTCGGTATATCCTGTACAGTCTAAATGCTTTGGTAGATAATGATTTTATAATTTATGACAGGAAGGCATTGTAATATGCTTTTTCATTAAATGATGTGCATGAGATATAGAGTATTCTACAAGTTTGGAGTTCTATCTTTGAAATATCGATCATTGTGTTCACATTTGTGGACGCAATGATTTACATACTCCCTTTCATTCCCGCAATTGGCGACAGAAAATATCTTCTGATGCAGATACGATAATTGTTTTTTTAATACACACTATTATCCGAATCATGGAGTATATTCCAAAATGTTGTTTTCATCAGGCACTCAGATGATGCAAATTTAACGTATGACCGCATATTTATGTATTAATTATCTGTAGTCATGGAAAATTAATAACATATAACAATGTAAACTTTCTGGATTGCTTCGTACCTCGCAATGACGAATAAGCATGTGCTGAACAATGGGCGTAATGTCAGACAGTTATTCGTCATTGCGAGGAACGAAGCAATCCAGAGTTTTTATAATCTGTTATATCTTGTTTATTTCGCATACCTTAATATGTCATCTGCGTGCTAAAAAGACAGTTACTGTCTCACATTCGGTGGAACATTTTGGAATACACCCATGCGTCCGACATTGCTCTCTGTACTTTTAAGATTTTCTTTACATTTGCACGTTTTAAATTAATTTTATGGCAAGATTTGGCGCTATATTTATACTGTTGATATTTTTCACTTCATCGTGTGGGAAAATAAAAAGTGCGGATATTGAAGAGTTGCAGGAGATAAAACTCAGGACTTTGAAGGGAAGCAATGCTGTTGTCGAAGTGAACATGCTGGTGAACAATTCCTCTCACTACAACATTTATATCAAAAAGGCAGACATCGAAATTCTCAGAGGCGGATATTCGTTTGGTACGGCAAGTCTGCATGAGAGAGCTGTGATAAAAAAACGTACAAGAGAACGGGTTACTGTTTTGCTGGACGTTAAAATAACCGACAGGATGGCGATAATGTCAGGAAGAATCAGAGCAATACTTGCTGGAGAGGACAGAACCGCGCTTTCATTTTCGGGACGTGTCAAAGCCGGAACCGGGATATTTTCGAAATCCGTTCCGTTCAATATTGATTATTAAGTTTTTTTAAGATATAAAACCATGTATGGAGATTTAAAGGAATACCTGACAGCGGAACTTCAATCGATTGAAGACGCCGGTCTTTACAAAAGAGAAAGAATAATAACATCCTCTCAATCGGCTGAAATAGAAGTTGGCGGAAAAAAGGTACTGAATTTTTGCGCAAACAATTACCTGGGACTTTCGGACAGTCCGAGAGTAATCGGGGCGGCGAAAAGAGCAATGGACACTCACGGATTCGGCATGTCGTCGGTAAGGTTTATATGTGGAACTCAGGATATTCACAGGGAACTGGAAGCGGCAGTCAGCAAATATTTCGGAACGGAAGACACAATTCTGTACGCCTCATGTTTCGACGCTAACGGAGGAGTTTTTGAACCTCTGTTTTCGGACGGAGACGCGATAATTTCCGATTCGCTGAATCACGCGTCGATAATCGACGGCATACGGTTGGGAAAGGCAAAGCGCTACCGTTATGCCAATGCGGACATGGACGCGCTGGAAAACTGTTTGATAGAAGCACAGGCTCAGCGGTTCAGGGTTATTGTGACCGACGGGGTATTTTCGATGGACGGAAACGTGGCGCCGATGGACAAAATCTGCGATCTGGCGGAAAAATACAACTCGACAGTAATGGTTGACGAATGTCATTCCGCAGGCGTTGTGGGAAAAACAGGGCGGGGAGTAAACGAACTGTTCAACATCCATGGACGTGTTGATATACATACCGGAACATTCGGCAAGGCATTTGGAGGAGGAGCAGGCGGATTTATTACGGGTCACCGGGAAATCATCGACCTGCTGCGTCAGCGTTCGCGTCCGTATCTGTTTTCGAATTCGATACCGCCGGCAATTGCGGGCGCAAGCATAGAAGTTTTCAGGATGCTGGAAGAAAGCGACAGACTGCATTCCACACTGGTGGAAAACATTGAATACTTTCGTACAATGATGATTGACGCCGGCTTCGACATTCGGCCTACACAGTCGGCAATATGTGCAGTAATGCTTTATGATGCCAAACTTTCGCAGGACTTTGCTGCGGCAATGCTCGACGAGGGCATTTATGTAACCGGATTCTACTATCCCGTAGTACCCCGCAATCAGGCAAGAATAAGAGTACAGCTGTCAGCGGCGCACAGCCGAGCGCATTTGGATAAATGTATAAACGCATTCGTGAGATGCGCGAAACGGATGAACGTATTTTAGTTCGGTATATCAGTTTTCAAACAGTTCCTCTATCTCCTCCCTGCTCATTGCGTTCAGCGGATTGGCAGAAGTAACGAATCTGTCGGCAAGCTTTGATTTGCTTTCCTGCAGGCGGCGAATTTTTTCCTCAATAGTATTTGTAGAAATAAAGCGGTAAACCATAACGTTTCTGATTTGACCAATACGGTGTGAACGGCTGATAGCCTGCATTTCGGCGGCCGGATTCCACCACGGGTCGAGTATAAAGACATAGTCGGCAACAGCAAGGTTCAGCCCCACGCCTCCGGCCTTCAGCGAGATGAAAAAACAGTTGATATTGCCGTCGCTGATAAACCGGGCAACCTCGCGTTCGCGGTTCAAGGTTGAGCCCGACAGCCATGCATACATGCGGTTCTGCCGGTCGAAATATTCGGCAAAGAGGCGCAGGTGTCGAACAAACGACGAAAAAATCAGTACCTTGTGGTTTTCAGCAATCAGTCCCTCGATATACATGAGCGCCTGTTCAAACTTTCCCGAACCGCCGGCATATTCTTCGTCGGCGAGACAGGGATGATTAGCCATCAGCCGCAGCCGCGTCAGTCCCTGCAGGGCGATAAGCGGCATTTTTCCCGGGTCGGTCATAACCTCGTCCGAAATCAGGTTGTTGCGGATTTTATTTTTCTCGACTTCGTAATATTCCGCCTGGTCGTCGCTCATATCGCAATACACCGTTTCTTCGGATAGCGGAGGCAGTTCGGGGGCGACTTCGCTTTTTGTACGGCGCAGCATAAACGGCTGTATCATGCGCAGCAGAGCCTTTTCCTGCTGTTCGTTTTCGTGGTTGATAGGGTTGATATATCGTTTTTTGAAAGAAGAATAGCTGCCCAGCATTCCCTCGTTGATAATGTTGAACTGCGCCCACAGGTCGGAGAGCGAATTTTCCACAGGCGTACCGGTAAGCGACAGCATGTGGCGTGCCGCAATCTGTTTTACCGCCCTGTACGTCTGCGATTCCGGATTTTTCACATACTGGCTTTCGTCCAGAATCAGATGGTGGAACATGAAGCCGGAAAGAACGTCAATATCGTTTCTCAGAGTTGCATAAGTAGTGATTACCACGTCATAGTGTAAGAACAGGGAAGTAGCTGCCCTGTTCTTCATCCTGTTTTTGCCGGAATACGGGTATATGCGCAGCGTGGGGGCAAAGCGTTTCAGTTCGTTCTGCCAGTTAAACATCAGCGATGTCGGCACGATAATCAGGGAAACAGGACGTTTCGCTGTCAGCAGCTGCTCCGGCATCCTGTCAAAGATGGACAGCTGTACGGTCTGCGGACAGTTGTTTTCGACGGTCTCAACATTGGCGACATATTGCAGAAGCGTAATTGTTTGCAGAGTTTTGCCAAGCCCCATGTCATCGGCAAGGCATCCGCCGAAGCTGTTTTTGTAGAGATGCACCAGCCACGAAAATCCTTTTTTCTGATAATCGTACAGTTCGCTTTGAATTTCATCCGGCACGGGGATGTTTTCAAAGGAAACGGGGGCTTCGGCAGGCCGTTCGTTTGCGGAATCGAAGTTGTTGAGCAGGACGAAGTGATGCCGGTCGAGACGGATGCTGTCGCCCGATTTTTTTCCGAAATGCATGATGTCCTGAAAGCGGGTAAACCATTCTTCGGGCAGTATGACAACAGTCCGGTCGGGCAGCACGTACTCTCTGATACCTTCGAGGATATGATTGCGGAAGCTGCTGAAGGGTATTGTAAAACCGTCGAAGACAATCATGCAGAAGACGTCGAACCAGTCCTGTTTTGTGCCGACGTGCGTAACGGTTTCGATTTTGCCGGTGTAGTAGGCTGTTTTTGAAACCGACTGCGAAAATTCAAAGTTCTTCATCACCGCTTCGTTCGAGTGCATCCACTTGATTATCGAGTCAATTCTGTCGATATGTCCGGCATTTTCCGAGGTTTCGACATGGAAGATGCCGGCTCTGTCCTGTTTCAGTCCGTTAGCCGTCAGCAGGCTGACTGTGGAATTTTCCCACTGCCTGTCGCGTCCGTACCGGCAGATAACGGTTTCTCCCGCAACGTCGTCGGTATAGACGATATTTTGTGTGGAGCGGTCGTTTAGCTGGAATGTTTTTTTGCCGTATCTGAAGCTCAGATGCAGGGACGGCTGCATGTCCATGTTGCAGGTTAAATTCAGCAGCGCCTGTTTCGGGGGACTGACGTTGCTTATCTTCAGTCCCGTAGATTTCACTTCGTACTTTTTCACGCAGTTCACCACGAATTTCTCTATGTAGGTCCTGTACGAGGCGGCATGTACCCGTATGTTGTCCCTTGTGATGAAGGGTTGCAGTTTTTTAGCGTCGATATCGTTGAAAGTAAGCAGCCTGTCGTCGATAACAACGACGGCGGGTTCGCTGCATACCACGGCAAAGAAGCGGGATTTGAGGTCGATAACTCCGCTTTGGGACTTTACCTGGATAAAGTAAATCAGCTCGCCGGATTTTTCCCTGTGGAAATTGAAAATAACGTCGGAATCGGTATCCGACACCGATATCCGGTTCGATTCGCGCAGGTTGCGGGTTTTCACGCTTTCGCGGAGATAGACGGGGATGTTTGCCTTTCTGACGAGCGCAACTATTTTGCGGTGGGTCGATTCGATGACGGGGCGTATGAAGCGCTCGATTTTTTCGGGAGAGGTTTTTTCGCGAAAGTCGGCAGTATGCTTTTCATACGAAAATCTTTTCATCAGCGCCCGTTCGGTATATTTCTCATAGTGACACACTATTGATTTCTGTTCGGCAGCGAGGCCGGCGAAGCACGACGATTCGCGATCGATGATTTCGCATATTCGGAGTGCTCCGTATTCCGTCTCGGCTGCCAGGACGGGCTGAAGAATATATCCCCAGACAGGGCTTTCGATGAGGCTGACAACAAATTGTTCGTACATCTGTGGCGGTCTGTCAAGCTATGCCTTGCTGCCGTACGCCAGGTCGCCGGCGTCGCCAAGTCCGGGAATAATATACGATTTGAGTGTAAGTTCCTCGTCGATTGCCCCGACCCAGAGTGTAATGTTCTCGGCCAGCATGTGCCGTAGAATGTAGTCCACTCCGTCGCGGCTTGCTATGGGGGCGACGATATGCGTGTGAAGGGGTTCTCCTTTTCGTTTCAGGACATTGTAAACCAAATCCATCGATTCGCCCGTGGCCAGCATGGGTTCGCAGATTACCAGCACTTTTTTGTCGAGCGACGGGCAGGAAATGAGTTCTATCTGCACGGCATGGTTATTGTCTTTTCCGTGTTTTCTGTTTGCCAGAATAAAGGCGGTTTCGGCGCTGTCGAAATAATTCAGCAGACCCCGGTGGAGGGGCAGCCCGGCGCGGATAATCACCGCAAGCGCCACTTTGTTTTTAGGAAGATATACGTCGGCTATTCCAAGAGGCGTTTGAACCTCTACCGGCTCGTAATTCAATTCCTTACTGATTTCGTAGGCGAACACTTCGCCTACCCGTTCCAGATTTCTGCGAAAGCGCATGCTGTCTTTCTGGATTCCCGTGTCTCTCATTTCAGCTAAAAAGCGGTTGAGAATACTGTTTTGCTTACCTAATTCCCGTAACATTTCTTTATAGTTTATAATTTTAGTAAGGGCAAAAATACTTGTTTTATTCGATTTTCAATCAGAAAGCTGTCCTTTCGGGAATTTTTCCGATACATGCTGCTGACTGGCAGGGCTGTATGTGCGTCAGGAATTTCCTGTGAAAGGGAGGGGCGAAAACAAAATGGAGCGATGATTTGTTAATCCCGCAGTAATATGATACAGGTAGAGTTCATTAATGTGGATATTGCGGGTACTTCTTTTTGTAAAAAATTTGGATTGAGATTCGGGGGACTGATTCCTGTACAGGTTCCCCGATTTCTTGAAACAGGGAGGAATTTATTGTCATGAAATGTTTTTTGTCAGTATGCTCTATACTTGTGCCGGCGCTGCTGTGTTCGCAGGACAAGGTGATTGGCGGAAAAGAAATCGGCATTGCGGATGCGCCGTGGATGGCCAATGTGAGGGTTGTCAATACGGCGGGGGTGAAGCTGTTCGACCGTTCGGCAATCTTTATTTCCGAAAATCTTGTGCTTACGGCATCTCACAACTGGCCTGATGTGGACTGCAGCTGTCTTGCCGTACATGCCGGAGGGGCGTCCGACGGCACGGGGCGGTATTACAGTGTTCACCGGTTTATCCATCATCCCGATAAGGATATTACTCTCCTGGAACTGTCGAGCCCTGTTGATTTTAATGAAAATATCCGGCCAATCGACTATGTCTCGTGCGCCGACGAATCGCTGTATGCTCCCGGAACGGACGCTACTATTTACGGATGGGGAAGAACTGTTCCCGACGCACCGCCGCAGTCGCTGAAGCTCAGGGCTGCCGGCGTAAAAATCATTTCATGCGAGGAAGCCAACCGTATCTTCGGAGCGCCCGTTGTGAGCAGCAACACGATTGTCTCGGTGGGCGGGCACGGACTGCACATGGGCGGGAAGGGCGACAGCGGAGGCGCGCTTGCCGTGCTCGACAGCAGGAAAAACCATATCCTGGCGGGAGTTACAATACTTGCCGATACCCGCGGGATTGCCCAAAATTCGGGTCTTACTGCTTATGCGCCGGTAAAGCCGGTTGTCGAATGGATCGACAGTAACAAGTGCATGATAGCAGGTGCGGACACTGTTCCCTCTTCGGGCGCTGTGTTCGAGATTGTGAACATGCCGCACGGAACGGAACTGGTGGAGTGGAAATACTCGGGACTGACCGGAATGGATTCAACGGCAAGCAGTATCAGCGTTGTGCCCTCCGTAACCGACAGGGAGGTGAACGGATATCTCTCCGCTACGGTGACAACTGGCCAGGGTACGCTGACCGTCCGAAGGAAACTTGTTATCATGCCGCGCGTGGACATCAGCATCAGTGTTGCATACAACAGAGCCGCTTCAAGGTACGAAATGACTGCCCGAACTGTAAACATGGAGGCTATCGACGACATGGACATGCTGGAGTGCCGGAATATCGACGACGATGTCAAGCTCATGGGATTCGTGTGGAACTACAACGGAAATATTGATATGGGACAGGAGGCGGTTTTCGAGATCAATCCAAATCCTCCGGTAACGCACACGGTCAGTGTCAGCAGATACGACTGCAACCGTACGCTCAGGCTGGATAAAACTTTTTTTATTCAGCACGCACACAATGAATTTGTAACCGTTTATAACGAGCCGGGTATGATTACGCTGGGTGATACTTACATGTATGTCGATTTCGACGCCTCGCAAAAACTGCAAATGACGCATCTCGCAAATGCCGTCGAAAGCAGCATGATGCTAAGCACTTCTCCGGTAACGGTGACAGGCATGGATGAAAAGATTCCCTGTACGGGTAACCTTAAAGTGTTTGTCTATTCCCGTACGGGTAAGCTGCTGTACACCGGACGATTCGACAGCAGCAAGGAATCTCTGCGCATCAACACTGCTTCTTTCGGCTCGGATGTCCTTATACTGCGTGTCCACAACATGGATACGGGCAATGTGACTTCCAGCACGCTTATCAATTGAAAACCGGTGCTGTGAATATATGCGGGGGAACAGCTTAGGAGTTGTTGTGAAATAAATTGACTGTCTTCTTAATGTTTCCTTCCGGGGGGAAATCCCTCGCCTTTAGGCGAAGACTTTAGTTAAAAAGAGCATTGGATGTCTCTATATACCGTATCTGTGAAACCGATAATCACATACCCAGAGGGCAATGTCGTCAAGTTAAGGGCTGAAAGCCCGATAATCAATAGCATGGGGCAACGCCCCATGAACAGAACGCATCACATTTACCAAGCCCTGAAGGGGCGTAATCAAATGGACCAAAACTGATTACGCCCCGTTGGGGCTTGATGGAGAGGGCGCATTTTCTACACAGGGCGTTGCCCTGTGCTATTGATATCGCTCTTTCAGAGCTTTTTATGGCTTATAAGTATTTTATAGAGACCTTAAAGACTTTAAGGACTTTAAAGTCCTTAAGACTTATAGGCAATAGCCCTGAAATGGCATGAAATAACCGGTTTACACTCTTTCAAGGCTTGGGAGAGGTACATATCGAGTTGTGCCATGTGGACTTCCAATCCTTAACTTGACGACATTGGGCTATAGCCCAATGTCGTCAAGTTAAGCCATAAAAATCTCTGAAAGAGCGATATCAATAGCACAGGACAACGCCCAATGTCGTCAATTTAAGCCATGCTATTGCTTATAAGTCCTAAGGACTTTAAAGTCCTTAAAACTGATAAGCAATAGCCCTGAAATGGCATGAAATAACCGGTTCACATTCTTTCAAGGCTTGGGAGAGGTACATATCGAGTTGTACCATGTGGGCTTCCAATCCTTAAGTTGACGACATTGGGCTTTAGCCCAATTATTATCATAGCCTACGGTTTTAACCGTCGGATGTATTGGACGTTGATTTTGCGACTTATGTTACGCACTAACCTGATTGATGTATAACCGTT
>JAISDK010000097.1 GCA_031264875.1 Prevotellaceae bacterium | reverse complement strand
GTCCGAAAAAATAACCTGTGGCGGTGAAATGCGGAACCGTCTGCGCGCTGGCAACCTCCCATTTCCCCGAACAGTCGTCCTGAGGAGTCGCCTTTGACGACCTCGGTACTGTAAAACAGCGGATACCGAAATTATACGAATGAACAATAGCATCGGGTCCCCCTTCAATCGGCTGATTGTAGTACCCTTTCATCGGCATCTCCATGTTCGACTGACCCGAACAAATCCATACCTCGCCAATCAATACATTTTTCAGCAAAACCGGTTTCCCGTCGCTGACAGTAAGAGTGTACGGAGTATAACTCGCTTCGGGAGTATGTACCTTAAGCTTCCAGTACCCTTTCCCGTCGCTCCTTGCGGAATAGCTTCGCTTATTCCACGAACATGCAACCGTTACACTTGAATTGGCTTTAGCCCAACCCCATACAGCTACCTGCGACTGCTGCTGCAATACCATATTATCGCAAAAAATGGCAGGAAGCTTTATCTCTGCCCTTGCAGAGATAACAAAAACTGCTGTTAACAAGGACGTGAAAAATATTTGTGTTATTCTTTTCATAAGACCAAAAACATTTATATAATAATACATTAAAAAATCGGCGCGAAAGTAGCGAAAAATATCTGACCCGCACGGCACAAAAAGCAAATAATGAAAAAAACACTAATTTTGCCTCCGTAATTAATGTAAAATGCAATGGCAAAAATCAGGTCGAAAGACGTAATCTCCAAATACGAACAGATATTGAATGATTTGAAAGGCAAGGTATATTATCCCGTATATCTCCTTATGGGCGAAGAACCTTTCTATATTGACAGATTATCGGAATATATTGCCGACAATATTCCCAACGAATCCGAAAAAGCATTCAACCAGCTGATACTGTACGGCAGAGATACCGATGCACAGTCTATAATATATGCCGCATCCCGTCCTCCCATGATGGCAAGCCACCAGGTTATCATAGTAAAGGAAGCGCAAAACCTTGAATCGCGCGACCTGGAAAAAATGGAATCCTATCTCGCATCTCCACTTCCAACTACAATTCTGGTGTTGTGCTTTAAAGACAAGCCCCTCGATAAGCGGACAAAAATATATAAGGAAATCGAGAAAAAAGGCGTTATTCTGGAAACCGTAAAACTGTACGACAACGAAATTATCGAATGGACAACAAACTATCTCCGGAAAAAAGGCGCAGCTATCAATCCCTCAGCGGCAGCCATACTCGCAGACCATATCGGCGCCGATTTAAACAGAATCGTTAACGAACTCGACAAACTGTTTATCCTGTTGCCCGAAGACAACAAAACAATCACCGCCGAACATATCGAAAAAAACATCGGAATAAGCAGGGAATACAACGTATATGCACTGGGCAGCGCCGTCCTTTCGAGAAATGTGTTAAACGCAAACAGGATTATCAATTATTACGCCAAAAATCCCAACAACAATCCCATGGTGCTGATAATGTCATCCCTGTTCATGCAGTTTTTACGGATTCTGAAATATCACGTAATCAAACGTAACAGTAAAGGCGTTCAAAGTAAGGATATTGCAGTTCAGTTAGGAATATCCCCATTCTTTCTGAAAGATTACGAGCAGGCAGCATTGAAGTATCCAATATTGAAAGTAGCTCAAATCATTGAATTATTGAGAGAATACGATATGAAAAGCAAAGGCTGGAACAGTCCCGGAACTTCAGATTCGGAACTGCTCAAAGAACTTATATTTAAAATCATGCATTAGAAATCAAAACAATGAAAATATTCAAAAAAGATTCCATAGCGTTTGGCTTAATACTGTCGATAGCATTGCCGGCAGTACTGTTTTTGATTGTTTACATAGTGAAATTCCACGGCTATGGATATTCAAACATCTGGTGGATTCCGCAAATCAGGAAAAGTATTCCCAAAATTATCAGCCTTTGCGTATTTCCCAACGGCCTGATATTTTACGGCTACATACTTGGAAACAAGCTGAAGACAATGATGGGAATGTTGAGCGGAACAATGATCCTGGCCTTGTTTGCAGGAATTCTATTTTTTATTTTATAATTTTGCGGTCATTATTTTTAGTGTGTATGAAGCGATTATTTTTAATAACAGTCTTATTTTTTGCGGCGCTGGCAACAGCCGGAGCCGTCAAACTGAAAAATGAGATACGGGGAATATGGAACATGTCGAAAATCGAAACAACAGACCCAAGTCTCAATCTCATGATACAGAATTACGACCTTTCGAAATTGCCTGTAGAATTTACAGAATCCGGTTTTGTTTTTATTTCGGGGAAAGATACCAAAACAAAGTACCGTGTCGAAGGAAACAAAATAATACTGTCGGAAGGAATGATAAAAGAAATTCCGCGCGCCGAAGTGAAAGCAAATATCAAATCGGAGAATCTCACTGTAAACCTCCCCGCCGACTTGACAAAACAAATCCTGCTGACAATTAAAGACCAGTATGTCAAATCAGGAGGAGAAGCTTTTATAGCCAAAATGATTGAAAATGCTGCCAAAACATATAGTATCGAAGCCATAATCATATTAAAACGCAAATAATTTTGTCCGGGAAATCTATCAATAAAATAAAATTGCTCATCAATCCAGTTCAGGAAGGACGTATTGAAGCCGGATGCGACGAAGCCGGGCGGGGATGTCTTGCCGGACCGGTGTATGCCGCAGCGGTTATTCTGCCGGAAAATTTCTTTCATCCCGACCTTAACGACTCGAAACAGGTAAAAGAGCCTGTGCGGGACGAACTGAGGAAATATATCGAAGAAAATGCAATATGTTACGCAGTTGCCTGTGCCGACAACAGGGAAATCGACAGAATCAACATATTAAGAGCTACCATAGTCGCCATGCACCGTGCGCTGGACGCCTTGACCGTAAGACCTGAACATATTATGGTAGATGGAAACAAATTTTTCCCCTATAAGGATATTCCGCACACTTGTGCAGTAAAGGGCGACTCGACCTATGCTGCCATAGCGGCGGCATCGATTCTGGCAAAAACATACCGCGATGAATATATGATGAAAATTGCAGAAGAATATCCCGAATACCTGTGGAACGTAAACAAGGGATATCCTACAAAAAAACATCGCACACTTATTTATGAATTAGGAGCTACATTATATCACCGTAAAACTTTTATAAAAACAAACACTAACTGGCAGTTAAAATTATTTTGAATATTTTTTAAGAATGAATTTTGAACATTTAATAATTTTCGTTGTTGTAACATCAAGTAAGGTTTAAAGATATCACGTATTTTGTAAGATTAACGTGCGTGGCACGATTTTTGTAGCAGGATCGTGGAATTGTTTTAAAAAATTGTATCTTTGTATCTGAAAAAATTTAAGATTACAAAAATGAATAAAAAAAAATAAAAAAGCATGAAAACAAGTCAGTTCGATAAAGACTTATTGGAATTGGAAGGCAGTCTGACACGTTTTGCATACAGTTTGACTTCCAATGAGAATGATGCAAAAGATTTAGTCCAGGAAACTTTCCTGAGAGCTCTGATTTACAGAGAACAGTATGAAGATGATACTAATCTCAGAGCGTGGGCTTTTGCAATAATGAGAAATACGTTTATAAATAATTATCGCAAAAGCGTAAAGCATGCAACAACGTTTGATTCAAGCGACAATCAGTTTCTTATCAATAGCCGTCCCGACGAATTAACTCCGGAGTCTTCTTTCTCGGCAAACGAAATTAACAGTAAGATAGATTCTTTGGATCCGGAATTCCGTATTCCGTTCAAGATGCATACTTCCGGCTATAAATATAAGGAAATAGCCGATTCATTGAATCTTAAGATCGGAACAGTTAAAAGCAGGATATTCTTTTCAAGGCAGAAATTAATGGATGGCCTGAAGGATTATGACAGATAATGTGCGGGTGCAAATCTGAAAGATATTATATATGTTATGTGCCGGATATACCGGTCTTCTTTCTTTGCGATATTTGAATATCCGTGCCAGGATTTACAGATTTTAATATCGGGGAACTCTTGTTCACTGAAAAGATAAAATGGACAAATACTGACAATATTTCCGATTTTTCAAACATATACTTGGTCTTTTCAGAGATGCGGCAGACTAAAAAATCGAATTATCAGCAGTTTAATCTACAGCTTATCCCTGACATTGCATAACGGATACCGGTAAAATCAATACGAAAAAAACTGCAATATTTTCCGTATAAGTAACACAATGTTCCAGAACTTTGAAATAAAACACCGGAAACGCCAGACAATCGGGAAATACCTTGGAGCCTGTTTAAATTTTATTCATCAGTAATTTTAAGGCGATTTTGACCGTTTCCTTGGCAGAATCGAAAGTAGCCGCCGGATGTATTGGACACTGATTTTGCGACAATAACATTTATTGAAATGCACCCGGGAAAAACGCAATTATTAAACGATTTTAAAAATATCACTATATTTGCACCCTTATTTTTCGTGTGAAAAGTAATGATGGATATACAAAATATAAAGCAACAATTTGATATAATTGGAATTTCTCCGTCTCTCGACCGAGGCATATACATTGCATGCCAGGTAGCGCCCACCGATTTGTCCGTGCTGATAACCGGAGAAAGCGGAACAGGAAAGGAAGCGTTTCCAAAAATCATACACAAGTTCAGTTCTCGCAAACATGGACAATATATTGCCGTAAACTGTGGTGCAATACCCGAAGGGACTATCGACTCGGAACTGTTCGGTCACGAAAAAGGATCTTTTACAGGTGCAGTGGAGACACGGAAAGGTTATTTTGAAGTTGCCGACGGCGGCACAATATTTATGGATGAAGTTGCCGAATTGCCCTTATCTACGCAGGTTCGACTGCTGAGAGTTCTGGAAACGGGTGAATTTCTGAAAGTGGGTTCCTCGAAAGTGCAAAAGACAAATGTGCGAATCATTGCGGCGACAAATGTAAATCTGCAGGAAGCTATAAAGCACAAACGTTTTCGCGAAGACTTGTACTATCGCCTCAACACCGTTCCGATAATTGTCCCGTCGCTGAGAGATCGTAAAGAAGACATACATCTGCTGTTCAGAAAATTTGCATCCGATTTTGCAGAAAAGTATCGTATGCCTTCCATTATGCTTGACAGCGAAGCACGGATAGAACTGGAAAACTATCCATGGCCGGGAAATGTAAGGCAGTTGAAAAATGTGACAGAGCAAATATCCGTTATCGAACCCGAAAGAAATGTCACAAAGGATAAATTGAACAAATATCTTCCCGTAATCAACAATTTGCCCGTCCTGTATCGCGGCAAGGACGATTCAAACAACTTTGCGACCGAAAGGGAACTTCTGTACAAAATACTTTTCGATATGCGCAACGACATTAACGAACTGAAAAAATGGATGTACAAACTGTCAAAAGGCGAAATTGCCGTTCAGGAATATGATAAGTTCTTTGACAATGAACCGATGATTTATCAGGAAGATACACCACGTACAGATACCGACGCCGCCGAAAAGGTGCAGAACCTGCAGTCACAGGAAAAGGAATCTATACGAAAAGTCCTGAAAAAATTTAATAACCGTCGAAAACCGGCTGCCGAAGCGCTTGGCATTTCGGAACGTACATTATACCGGAAAATTAAGGAATATGATATAGAGGAATTTGAAGATGAATAAATTGAAATATCTAATACTACTGTTTATCCCGATGTTAGGTTCATGCGGGATATATTCGTTCAACCAAAGCTACTTGTCGCCTGATGTCAAGACGGTCAGCATTGCATATTTTCCCAATATGGCATTACTTGTCAATCCTACTCTTAGTAACACATTTACAGAGGCTCTAAAGGATATGTTCACACGTCAGACACGCTTGACCCAGGTCGATTCCGAAGGTCATCTACAGTTCAGTGGGGAAATCAGAGACTATGCCATAACTCCGACTGCTATTACAGGCGACGAAATGGCGTCGCTGAACCGATTGACTATAAAGGTTAAAGTAAAATATGTCAATCAAATTGACGAAACCCAAAACTTCGATAAAGATTTTTCGGCATATAGCGATTTTCCGGGCGAAGCCTCAATAGAGCAATATCAATCACAGCTGGTTGAGGAAATTACAAAAACTCTGGTCGAAAATATTTTCAACGCATCCGTAGGAAACTGGTAAAGCAATGGATTTTACTTTGATAGAGAAATACCTGAATTTCGATATTCCTGTAGGAAACAGTGAAATCAGGGATTTGGAAGCGCTTGTGGCCGAAAACCCATGGTTTACTCTTGCATACACTTTACTGCTAAAGGGATATAAGAACGAAAACAAACCGGACTATAATGAATTGTGCCATCTGGCAGTTTATTTTATTCCCAACAGGAGACGGTTATATAAATTTCTCGAAAAAGAGGCGGCAAACAAAAATCCTGTTTCGGGAAATAAAGACCCTCTGCTGACTTTCCGTAACGAATATTTTACTTCCGATGACTTTTCCAGTGAATTTTTGGACAAATTCGAGAATAACAGTAACAGTATCGAGGACAATTTAATCATTAATTTTATAAAGGAATCTCCAAAAATTATTCCCTGCAATGAAACTGTATCACAAAATTACGACTTGAACATTTCTCTGGACAACAGTGATCTGGCGAGCGAGACGCTGGCGGAAATATACCTGTCGCAGGGTCTTTACGAACAGACGATAGAATGTTATAACAAATTAATTTTGCTGAATCCGGAAAAAAGTATTTACTTTGCGGGCAAAATTAATGAGATTAATGATATAAAAAAATAGCTGTTTTATGGGATATATGATTTTTGCAGTGCTTTTGATTATAGTGGGAATATTAATGATTTTTGCAGTATTGATACAAAACTCAAAGGGAGGAGGACTGGCTGCAAATTTCGCATCCGGAAACCAGACATTCGGGGTTCGGCAAACAGCAGATTTTATTGAGAAATTCACATGGTATCTTGTTGTTGCTCTGTTTGTTTTCTGTTTTCTGTCGTCGGCGTCCATACCGAGCAATGTTGTTGCCGGTAACCGCCGCTCACCTGTTCAGGAGCGTATCCAGTCCTATACGCCGGGAATGCTTCCCGTAACCGGTCTTCCATCAGAATCGACGGACAATGATGAAGCTTCGACAACGGGTACACCGGATAATTGATTTTTGATTTTTCATATAGTGATTTTTGATTTGTTAATTGTGAGAGAGTGTTGAAAAACGCTCTCTTTTTTATGGTGTGCCGAGCATGACTATAGAACTAGGCGGTGCAAGTCCGTTACGGAGGTAGGTAGTAACCAAGATACAGTCAATCGGAGTAAACTGGTAGAAGTTTTATCGAGGACAGTCAAAGACGGACGCGTAATCTCACTGATACATAAATTTCTGAACTCAGAGATAATGATCGGGACACGTCATGAAACGCCGTCAATCGGCGTACCTCAGGACAGCCCGTTAAGCCCACTGTTGGGGAATATAATGCTGAATGAGTTAGACAGAGAACTGTCGCGACGCGGACACAAATTTGTACGGTATGCAGATGATATGCTGATACTGTGCAGGAGTCAACGAGCGTCGGCAAGGACATTGCAAAGTACGACGTCCTGGATCGAAAAGAAACTGTATCTACGCGTAAATCGCGAAAAGACAGTAGTATCCCACGTATCACAGGTA
>JAISDK010000058.1 GCA_031264875.1 Prevotellaceae bacterium | reverse complement strand
AATCGCTGGCTTGAGACTTTTGCGTATAGAATATCAATGCACTGGTGGGTATTTGTGCTTTGCTGGCTGTTAATGTGTCTGATAGTGATAGCGACAATAGGTATGCAGGTGTACAGGGCAGCAATGAAAAACCCGGTGGAGGCAATTAAAAACGAATAAAATTTAAAAATAAAATATTACAGTTATGAATAACTATTACTTTAATTCGGATTATGTTCTCTGGCACGATGAAAAGAGGACATATATTATTGAAAAATATCAAAATAACGACAGTTCGCGGGGGTGGATATCAGTGATACATCCCGTGCAGGCTATGATTCTTTCATTTTTTACTCAGGTAAAACCATACGAAGAGATACTAGCTGATTTGAAGGCATTTTTAGAGACCGATCTTAATTCGGTAAAAAAAATTATTAAGCCGTTTTTATCAAACGGTTCGGTTTATACCGATTATCATGGAGAACAATTTCATTTTCCCCAAAATGTACTGTTGAAAGAATCTGCGAACAACATGCAGAAACTTCCAAAGTATAGTGCGGAAGATTTTATGTTTTCGGAAACGGATTTCAAATCCAAACGCTATTATTCCTCTCCTCTGAATGTCACACTGATGCCAAGCAACAACTGTGTAACAAACTGTATTTATTGCTATGCCGACAGGCAAACAAAATCGACTACCATGCCGTTTGAGCGGATAAAAGGGATTATCGACGAAGCCAAAGAATTAGGAGTTTTGCATTTCGGAATGGTTGGCGGCGAGATATTTGCCTACCCGCAATGGAACGAACTGATAAGGTACATCAAACAGAACGACTTTGTTGTGGACAGACTGTCAACAAAAGTACCTCTAAGCAAGGAAGATGTGATAAATCTCAAAGAAGCGGGAATCAGGCAGATGCAAATCTCATTGGATACTCTTGTTCCCAAGACCCTGTCCAAAATACTCAGGGTAAATGAATCATACACCGAGAAGATTAAGAACACAGTCAGATACTTTTGCGAGGAAGGATTCGACACAACTATTGCAAGCGTCGTCACTACCGACAATTGCGATATGGAAAACATGCTGTCGATTTATGAGTTTCTCAAAGATATTAAAGTAACAAGCTGGGGACTGCGCCCCGCTTTTCCTTCGATATACAAAAACAACTCATCTTCATTTACGCCCACGGGCGAGCAGATTTACAAGCTTTTTGACGAAGTGGAAGAGCAACTACAGAAAAGATCAACCTTTCCAATTACATACGACAAAGCATTTTTGGAACGCGGGTATAACGAATCGAAAGGCGGCAGCACAAACTTTAAGGGCGCGGAATGTTCCGCCAACCGTTCCCACATATTCATACTGCCCGACGGAAAAGTTACCATCTGCGAACAGTTATACTGGAAACCGCATTTTATCATAGGCGACCTTAGCAAGCAAACGATAAAAGAAGTATGGCATTCGGAAAGAGCTATGTGGTTTGCAAATCTTGACACTCCACAGCTACAGGAAGGCAATCCCTGCAAAGACTGCGGCATATTCGCAGCCTGCTACAAAAACATGAACCGCTGCTGGGCAGAAGTGGTTAAGGCATACGGAGACGAATACTGGGATTATCCGGATCCCCGTTGCGAGTTTGCTCCTCCGCATAAAGTAAACAATCTTATTTACTGATATAAAAGATGAATGAAAAACATATATCAATAGCCTTGATTATACCGTATTACGGGAAATTTCCGTGGTATTTCGACTTGTATCTTCATTCGGTCTCATTCAATCCAAGTATTGATATCTTTATTTTCTCCGATTTGCCCCGACCCTCGTATTGTCCAAGTAATGTCCATTTTATAAAAATGTCACTGCAGGAAATACAAGACTTAGCTTCTCAAAAATTAAATCTCGAAGCAAAAATAGATGTGCCATATAAGCTTTGTGACTTTAAACCCGCTTATGGATTCATTTTTTCTGATTTTATCGAAAAATATGATTTCTGGGGATTTGGAGATATTGACGTCATTTATGGTAATATACGTGATTTTATAAATGACGACTTATTGTCTTCTCACGATTTTATCTGTGTAAGGGACGATTATGTAACAGGTTTTTTTTCCTTAGTCCGGAATACCGCATCAACAAATATGCTATTTACCAAAAGCAAGGATTATGCTGAAGTATTATCCAAATCGGCATATTGTAATTTTGATGAATGTATGTTTTATACATTCAGTCTGTTTACTGACAAGGTTTCAATTTATGACGTCAGCTGGGATATCGAACCTATGTCGTATATAGTGAAAAAATACAATGACAAAAAAGAGATTAGAGCCTGTTTCGAGTTTTTTGTGATGGAAGGAATGCCCGGTAAAATGATATGGAACAACGGAACATTGATTTATGATAACAAATCTGAACTCTTACTCTATCATTTGATTGATTTTAAGAAATATAATAAAGGATACAACATTGTATATGAAAATATTCCGAATCTCTATTATATAGACAGCAACAGAATACGATATAATTTAATAATATAAACGAGTAAAAAAATGACTTTCGCATACCTTATACTGGCTCACAAAAATCCCGGGCAGTTATCAAGACTGGTAAATGCATTGACTGCAACCGGCGTTTATTTCTTCATCCATATTGATAAAAAAGCGGAAGAGAACGCTTTCAAATCTCTTATTACAGGAGATAATGTGTTTTTTTGCAAAAACAGGAAAACCGTTAACTGGGGAGGCTTTTCCATGATCGAAGCGACTGTGGAACTGATCGGAGAAATGACGGCGCAAATCGGTTTTCCCGATTATGTGCACCTTTTGAGCGCTCAGGATTTTCCTTTAAAATCTAACGAGTATATTTTCAATTATTTTGAGCACAATAAAGGCGCTAATTTTATTGAATATTTCACTATTCCCTGCGCAAACTGGACAAATAGGGGATTAGACAGAATAAAATACAAATGGAATATAGACGAGCGGGGTTTTGAAAAAACGCCTGAATTGAGAAACAGGGAATTGCATGATTCTTTGTCGGATATAATACCTTATGGAGGTTCGCAGTGGTGGTCGCTCACGGGAGACGCTGTTGCGGAGATTTTCGATAAATGTAATCAGGGCAGCGAACTGTACGAATTTTACAGATATACGTATATCCCCGACGAAATGCTGTTCCAGACTTTTTTAATGAACTCAAAATTTAAAGATACGGTTAAAAACAATAATTTACGACAAATAAGCTGGAATAACGCTGTTGTCTTGCCCGGAATATGGAAAATCGCCGATTTCAATGAACTGAACAATTCGTTTCGATTATTTGCCCGTAAATTTGATGAAAATGAGGATAATTTAATTCTGGATAAAATGGAAACATATTTACAGCAACAACAAACACTGCAACAAAATTCCGGCGTATTCGCAATTCCGGTCAGCGTTGTTATGCCGGTGTATAATGCCGAACAGTATTTGCGCGAATCTGTCGACAGTATATTATCGCAGACTTATCGCGATTTCGAACTGATTATAATCGACGACGGCTCGGAAGACGGCAGCGTCGATCTGGTAAAAAGCTATGATGATGATAGAATCAGGCTTATCAGAATGCCTCACAATTTTATTGATTCTCTCAATGCCGGCATATCGGAAGCCAGAGGCAAATACATTGTACGAATGGACGCCGACGACATTATGGATACCAAAAGGATTGAAATGCAGTTTGAATATATGGAATCTCATCTTGATATTGACGTCTGCGGAACATGGGCTTCGTTTTTCGGAACGATGAACAGCAAAGTATGTACGCTCCAAAAGCACGCAGATATTGCCTGCTCAATGATGTTTAATAATTCGATTGTACATCCGTCGGCAATTATTCGGAGCGAAAGTATGCGAAAATACAGTTTAAGCTATAAACACGAATATGTCTATGCGGAAGACTATAAACTGTGGACAGACTTTTTGATGCATGGATGCAAATTAGCGAACATACCGTATTTTCTGCTAAACTATCGTTGCGGAAACACGCAGGTAACGCAGAAACATGCAGAAGAAATGAATATTGTCGCTGAAAAAATAAAGCATGAATATCAGGAATATGTTTTAAACAGGCTAAGTTCCGCAGGCGACGATGTAGCGGAATTTGTCAACAAACTGAGACTGCTGAACACTTGGAATCACGACAAAACGCTGCAAATTATACCACTGATGTACCGGAATTTATTGAATAGCGATGAATAAACGTCCGGTAGTCATGCCCTTTCTCAACGAGGGCGTCGAAGTTGAGCGCACTGTTCAAAACATTCGGCAAACAGCAGGCAATAATGTGGATATATTGCTGATAAACGACGCCTCTCAGGATAATACTGATTACGAAAAAGTAGCGCAGGCATATAATACCCGATACATAAAAAACGAAATTCGCAGGGGCGTAGCGCGAAGCAGGGACATTGGAGTTTCGATGATTGATACTCCCTATTTTATCCTGATGGATGCACACATGCGATTCTATAAAAACGACTGGTGGAAAAAAATTACAAAATACCTTGAAAAGGACGACAGGGCGGTATACTGTTTAAAATGCCTGATTCTGGATCAGGAAGCCAAAATAATAAAGGACAGATACGGCACAGGCGCATATATTAATCTGTATGATGAAAACTATGGTACCGTACTTGATTCGTATTGGATAACATCCTCTAACAGCGCCGTGTTTGATATCCCCTGCGTGCTGGGCGCCTCCTATATCATGTCGAAACGCTACTGGGATTATATCAGGGGATTGAGTTTGCTGAGATACTACGGTTTGGACGAAACATATCTTAGCCTGAAAATCTGGCTGGAGGGAGGAAGCTGCAAACTGATACCGAATATCGAAGCGGGACATATATTCAGAGGCAAAGCGCCTTACAGAATGGTATATACCGATACGATATTCAATAAATTGCTGATTGTCGAAACTGTTTTGCCGGACGATTATGCCCGGTATGTACATGTTTGCATGAAACAGTTTAATCAAAAGGAATACTTTTTTGCCTTGTCGCTGCTAAACAGGCAAAAGCATGAGATAATGCAGTTAAAAGAGTATTACCGATCCATATTTACAAAAGATTTTGAGTATTTCAAAAAACTGAACAGCAAATATTACAAGTCTGTTCCGCAGGCTATCTCCGTAAATATCAATCCCGACTTCAGGCTTGATAAAATAGCGCTTGCCCTCACCAGGTTTCAGCCCGAACAGTCAGGATTAATGACCGGACGCATGGGCTTGCTTCTCTTCCTGTGCGAATACAGGGAGCATCTTAAGGACGAACAGTGCAAAAAAGACGCGGAACAGCAAATAATAACCTTGCTGGATACTGTTCTGGAAGATATAAAAAATCGTAAAATTGCCAGCCGGAACATAACGACAGGTTTGGCAGGTACAGGCGCAGGTTTGATATGTTTGCAAAACAGGGGATATATCAGTCCTGATATTTCAGAAACGCTGGATTATATTGACAGGGAAGTTCTTGAATTTGCAAATGAAATGATAAAACAGCAAAATTTCGGGTATCTGCAAGGCGCTACAGGGGCGGGATACTATCTTCTGCACAGAGATGAAGCCAAATTTTCGCAATTTCTGAACTGTCTGATTCCGGAAATTGAACAGGCGTTTTCATACGGAAAGATTTTGATAAACATGTCCCATGGGATTTTGGGGATATTGCAGTTTTTGACACTGGCATACAGGCGGAACAAAGTCGATAAACCGGGGATACGGGAGATTATCCGCAAGCTGACAGACAGAATTTTATCCTGTGAACAGGACTTCGAAAAAGCGGGATACTATTTTCCCGAAAACTCGGATGACATTCAAAAAACAGGGCTTATGTGGCAATCGGGAGATTTGATTACCGGATATGTCCTTTTAAATGCATCGGAAATACTGGAAGACTCAAACCTGCACGACAAGAGTATGCAGATACTCCGTTCAACAAGCGGCAGACTTGACCCCGTGCATGAATATGTTTGGGACGCCGGATTTTACAATGGTTCTTCAGGGCTTGCCTACATGTATTATAAACTGTATAAACAAACCGGGGATGCTGCTTTCCACAAATCCTGCGCATACTGGCTGGCGGAAACGCTTTACAAGGCGGTTGCCGACAATGACAGCGCCGGGTACACTGCCTGTGATTCTTCGTCAAGGGAAAACAGCTTCGGACTGTTTGCAGGCATTGCCGGTACAGGGCTGAGTTTGCTCTCGATAGAAAATGGAACGGATTTGTCGGATGAGATTTTTATGCTGTAAAATTTTGGACACATGAAAAAGGATATTATTATTTTCAGATTCGACAAAAAGCCTGTCATTTGTTTGAACCGCTTACAGATACTGAAATTCTATAATCCTGACGTTCCCGTTTATGGAATATATGGAGGAGATGAAAGTGAATTGAGCGAGTTTAAATATGTATTAAACAGCTATTGCGAGGATATTTATACAGTAAAGAACAGGAGCGGTGAATGGAAATGGAGATATCTTTTTTTTAAATTTTATTAATTGTTAATTGTTAATTGTTAATTGTTAATTGTTAATTGTTAATTATTAATTATTAATTATTAATTATTAATTATTAATAATGTACGCCTGTATATCCTGCCAGTTTATTAGCTGCGCCACTGTCATCTGTATATTCCAGAATAAAGAAATAGATACCGGGAGCAACGGTTTTACCATT
>JAISDK010000037.1 GCA_031264875.1 Prevotellaceae bacterium | reverse complement strand
TTGCATTTTATTTCTTTCCTTTATACCAAATTTTAACGTATCTTTGCACCGTTTTTATGCGTGTTTTATTGCAAATTTCATGCCAAAACAAACTAAAAAACGCAGTTTTAACAAAATTTATTATTGTAAAGGTATAAAAATATATGGCAAAAGAAGTAACCTCAAGAGCGGAAAATTTTTCACTTTGGTACAACAATCTGGTTATTAAAGCAGGTTTAGCTGAAAATTCGGCTGTGCGCGGTTGTATGGTAATCAAACCCTACGGGTACAGTTTATGGGAAAACATGCAGTCGGCGCTTGATAAAATGTTTAAAAACACTGGACATGTCAATGCTTATTTCCCCCTGTTTATCCCAAAATCGTTTTTTGCAAAAGAAGCGGAACATGTTGAAGGTTTCGCAAAAGAGTGCGCTGTAGTAACTCATTACCGGCTTCGCAATACTCCCGACGGCAAAAATGTGGAGGTGGATCCTGATGCGAAACTGGAAGAGGAACTGATTGTTCGACCTACTTCCGAGACAATTATCTGGAATACATACAAAAACTGGATACAGTCGTATCGCGATTTGCCCGTGCTTTGTAATCAATGGGCAAACGTTGTGAGATGGGAAATGAGGACCCGACTGTTCCTGAGAACTGCTGAATTTCTTTGGCAGGAAGGACATACGGCTCATGCAACAAGTGAAGAAGCGATTGAAGAGGCGGTCAAGATACTTGGTGTTTATGAAGATTTTGCTAAAAACTGGCTGGCAATTCCCGTAATTACAGGGATAAAAACTGAAAGCGAACGTTTTGCCGGAGCTGTCGATACTTACTGTATTGAAGCAATGATGCAGGATGGAAAGGCTTTACAGGCTGGAACATCTCATTTTCTCGGACAGAACTTTGCCAGGGCTTTCGACGTGAAATTTGCTTCCAAAGATGGCGTACTGGATTATGTATGGGCTACTTCGTGGGGTGTATCTACCCGTATGATAGGGGCTTTAATCATGGCTCATTCCGATGATAACGGGCTGGTGCTTCCGCCAAAAGTCGCTCCGCTGCAGGCTGTCATCATACCTTTATTTAAAGGCGAGGAAGAATTGCAGCAAATGAGGACACATTGCGAGGCAATAGGAAACAGTCTCCGTAAGGCTGGAATTTCCGTGAAAATTGATGACAGAGACAATTTGCGGTCGGGATTCAAATTTGCCGAGTATGAATTGCAGGGCGTGCCTGTCAGGCTGGTCGTTGGCCCGCGGGATTTCAAAAACGGCACTGTCGAAGTCGCACGCAGGGATACTCTTGCAAAAGAAGTTGTGCCTCTGGAAAATATAGAACAGCATGTTTTGTCGCTACTTTCGGATATTCAGTCCAACATGTACAGCAGAGCCTGTAAATTCAGGGATGAACATACTTATACAGTGGATTCGTACGATGAGTTTAAGGAGAAAATCGAAAATGGAGGCTTCTTTATGGCACACTGGGATGGGACGGCTGAAACCGAAGCGCTTATCAAAGAGGAGACAAAGGCGACTATTCGCTGTATCCCTATTGAAGGCAACAGAGAAACGGGCAAATGTATGGTTACCGGAAAACCCTCAAAACAAAGGGTTGTATTTGCAAGAAATTATTAACCGTGTTTTTATAGTTTGGGATGAGTGTAAAACTGTGGAGCAAGGGATTTGATTCCGACAAGTCTGTGGAACTTTTTACTGTGGGACGCGACAGGGAACTGGATTTGAAACTTGCAAAATACGATGTGTTAGGTTCTATGGCGCATATACGGATGTTGCAGAGTATAGGGCTGCTGGAAGAATCCGAACTGGATGTTCTGCTCAAGGAAATGGAAATGATTCTTTCGGAAATAGAAAACAATGATTTCGAGATTGAAGAAGGAGTTGAAGATATTCATTCCCAAATAGAACTGATGCTTACGCGGAAACTTGGCGAGACAGGAAAAAAAATCCATTCCGGACGTTCGCGCAATGACCAGGTTCTGGTTGATCTCAAACTGTTTTTCAGAGATGAAATCAGGGATATTGCCAAACTCGTGCAACAGCTGTTTGACACGCTGATAGAACTGAGCGAATCCGGCAAGGATGTACTCATGCCGGGATATACTCATTTCCAGATAGCCATGCCTTCGTCTTTCGGCCTGTGGTTTGGGGCTTACGCCGAATCGCTGACAGATGATGCGCTTCTGCTTGGGGCGGCCTATCGACATGCCAATCAGAATCCTCTGGGGTCGGCAGCGGGATACGGTTCGTCGTTTCCGCTAAACAGAACGATGACTGCGGAATTGCTTGGGTTTGAATCTCTGCACTTCAATTCCATTGCTGCGCAGATGTCGCGCGGCAAAACGGAACGGACGCTGGGATATGCCATGGCTGCAATAGCGGGAACACTGTCGAAACTTGCCGGCGACATTTGTCTGTATATGAGCCAGAATTTTGGGTTTGTCTCTTTTCCCGACGAACTTACGACCGGCTCAAGTATTATGCCGCACAAGAAAAACCCTGACATGTTTGAGCTGATACGCGGAAAATGTAACAGGTTGCAGGCTTTGCCAAATGAACTGACCTTAGTTACAGCTAATCTGCCGTCGGGTTATCACAGGGATTTTCAACTGTTGAAGGAAATTGTTTTTCCGGCTATCGACGAGTTGAAAAACTGTATAGCTATGAGCGATTACATGCTCAGGAATATAAAAATAAATGCTTCGATAACAGATAATCCTCTGTACGATTATCTGTTTACAGTGGAAGACGTGAACCGTAAAGTACTGTCGGGCGTTCCGTTTCGTGATGCGTACAGGGAAATCGGCGTGCAGGTGCAGGAAAAGACTTACAAACCGAACAGGGAAGTGCATCATACCCACGAAGGCAGCATTGGCAATCTGTGTAACGACAGAATCAGGGAAAAAATGGATGAACGTTTGAGCATAATTATCTAACAGTTTATAATTCGAGAGATATGAGAAGTTTTGGAAGCGACAATCATTCCGGCATACATCCGGCAATTATGAACGCTATCGAAAAGGCAAACACAGATCATGCTGTTGCGTATGGCGGCGACGATTTCAGCAGGCAGTTTTCGGCAAGGATAAGGGATGTTTTCGGCGAAACTGCCAACCCGGTCATCGTTTTTAACGGAACGGGCGCCAATGTGGTTGCGTTGCAGGCTGCAACACGGTCGTTTCAGTCTGTTTTTGCGCCCCGAACAGGGCATATTGCCGTTGATGAGTGCGGTTCGCCCGAATTTATGACCGGAGCAGCGATTAAAACCGTCGATGCGGCAAATGGCGGTAAACTTGCTCCCGAACTGCTGGAACCTCTACTGCACGGTTTTGGCGACGAACATCATTCACAGCCCAAAACGGTTTATATCTCGCAATGTACCGAACTGGGTACGGTTTATACTCCGGAAGAGATTTCGGCGCTTGCAGATTTTTTACACCGCCGCAACATGTATTTGTACATGGACGGCGCCAGAATTGCCAATGCGGCTGTTTCGCTGGGTAAAACGCTGAAGGAAATAACGGTGGATTGCGGTGTGGATATACTTGGATTCGGGGGTACAAAGAACGGAATGATGATGGGGGAATCGGTCATCGCTTTTCGACCCGAACTGTCTTCAAATATGAAATATATACGAAAACAGTCTGCTCAACTGTTTTCGAAGATGCGGTATGTCGCCTGTCAGTTTCTTGCATATCTGGAAAATGACTTGTGGGCGGAGAACGCACGACATGCCAACGATATGGCTCAATTGTTGCGCAACGGTATCTCGTCTGTCGGCAACTTTGAGTTTACGCAGCCCACCGAGGCAAATATCATTCTTGTGAAAATGCCAAAACAGCTTACCGACAGTCTGCTCGAAAATCACTTTTTCTATGTATGGAACGGTGAGAACAACGAAATACGTCTCGTTACTTCGTGGGATACAACCGAAAGCGATATCGAAAAGTTTTTGAATGATATGATAAACGTTCAATGATCAAAATTCAGATTTCCTAACCTCAGAAGAAATCCGAAGCGTCGGATTTTCCGCCAACGCTGTCGGGAAGAAATCCGA
>JAISDK010000281.1 GCA_031264875.1 Prevotellaceae bacterium | reverse complement strand
ACATTCTATAATAATATCACCCGTTCCGGGTTTTTAGATTGCTTATCGGGTTTTCTATAATAATTTCAACCCTGTCGGGTTTTGACGTCGTTCGCAAACTTAAGGCTGTTATATTTTTTGCATTAAATCCTTTAATGGAGGACTCATTACCTTATTATCTTATTAATTTATATCCACTTATTCCTTAACTTGATGACATTGGTCTGGAGACTACGCCGTGCGAGGTGACCTAGCGAAGGTAAAAAACGTCTGAACCATGATTCTTTTTGTCATCAAGGAAATCCTTTAATCAAGTAAATCATGGTTCAGACATTAACTTGACGACATTGGTCTATAGCCTTGCAAAATTCAAAATTCAGAAACAGAATAAAGAAAACAATGAGCGCCGAATACAAAACATTTAACATGAGTACATGAACAGTTAGCTCATTTTTTCAGTGATATCTTACTTTCCGTACCATTTTTAAGCCGTACTATATTTTTTCTATGTGTAATGATTATCATAGTTGAAGCGATCACGCTAAAGCATTTCAGTGTGAGACTTGTTTTTTCGGGCATGAGTACCATTCCGAACAGGAATATCACAAAAATGGGAAACACTATTGCAGCCATTATCGAACCCAGTGAAACATAGCGCGTAATCAGGCAAGTGATGAGAAACACAAGCAACGCCAGCAGCATGGGATATGGAGATATGGCAACAAGCACTCCGGCGATTGTGGCAACTCCTTTTCCTCCCTTGAAAGATGCGAATATCGGAAAAATATGACCCAGTACGGCACAGATACCCAGTGCGATTTCGTAGCCTGTATATAATTCCGGATTGACCTGACTGTCAAGAACCGTAAACCGTATAAACTGTACTGCTGCCAGCCCTTTCAGGAAATCGAAGATAAAAACCGGCAATGCCGCTTTAAGTCCCAACACTCTCAATATATTTGTCGCTCCGGCATTTCCACTTCCGTGTTCTCGGATATTGATCCCGTGTTTTTTTCGTGCAACCCACACGGCGCTCGAAATGGAACCTAACATGTACGCCGCCGCCAACCATATAAAATACATCACATTATTCATTTCCGTTCTACATTTGACGGCGCAAAATTAATCATATTTGACTAATAAGCGCAAAACCCAATTTTTTAAGGCAGATTCAAAACCGTTCCTTTAGGATATTTCACACTGTATGAGAGGCTGTAAACCCGGGATTCGCCGCTGTTCAGTTTTTCTTCCCAGGACACGACGCCAACATCTTTATTGTTAAAAGCCGGAGGAGTAGTGTTTTTCAGCAGCGTTACCTCAATCTGTTTCTCTTTTGATTTGGGATACTGGTCTTTCACAATCATGTTTATCGGTTTGTTATTGTTGTTGCGCACTGTTATTCTGTATGTAAACTCGCTGGTCTCGTCGTTTCCAAGCAATTTTGTGCTGCTCATTTCGTTTACTTTTTCCCTTTTCACCGCCACACGACTGTCTATGCCCAGAGTAAGGCTGAAGGCATCCCCGGTCGATGCCGCGTTGATGCCGGTTTTTCCGACGTAAGCGCCGTCGTATGTGATATTTGCTTCTCCGCTTAGCAGATTGAGACGTTCCCAGTTACTGATCACTGCAATCAAAAACGTGCCGGGACTGAGTTTCGGAGCGCAGTAATGCTTATATTCCGCTGCAATCTCCTGACTTTTAAGCTCTATATGCTGCACTTTGCCGTCATTCGGAATAGAGTACGGCAAATCAATGTCGTAAACCACATTCAGGCTGTTTTCCGAAACGGCTACGTGCTTGTCCATTGTTTCAGCGGGGATGTCGCTGAGCTCAAAATCTGCCAGACTTTCACTTGCTCTTATAACGTTTTGCTGCATCGGCTCAGTGCGGCTACTCATGATATATTCATTCAGTATGGGATGGAGTATCCAGGCTGTGAACAGCGGAGCCGTTTGACCCGACGATGGCCTGGACGTTGAGAGCTTGAGTTTTACCTGTTCCCAGAATATGCCAGTGGTTTGCGCGACTTTCGCCTTGCTGGTGATTTTCACCGGACTGTCGAGACCAGATATGTTGATGTCGTGATATGGCGACCACGATGCCAAAGGGGTGTAATACATAAGGCTGAAAGTACACTGTGCCGCCTGCGGCGAAGACAGGCTGAGCCGCAAAGCGCCTTTATCTCTGACGCTTTTATTTTTTATTTCATTGATTTTGGCATTTGTCTCCGCCAGTTTCACGCTCAGCTTATTCTCTTCCGTTTTCAGCTGAAGTGCGTATTCTTCAGCGTCTTTCATCTTGCTTTCATAATATTCCATCAACTTGATAATGTCTTCCGAACTGGCATCCTTCCTGTCGGAACTTTTGGTGACGGTATTTTGGAGAGTGTTCAGAAAATTTACGTTTATCTTGAGTAACGAATTGATTTTGGTATGATTTGCCTGATATTTATCCAGTGTATCCTGCAGTTATTTTAGTTCCGCATCGTCGTCCACAGTTTCGACTAAATATTCAAACGATGAAATCAATACGCCGTTATTTGCCCTGATTCTGATACTGTTGATGTCAATAGTGGGACTTAGACCCCGAATAACAAGCATGTTAGCGCCTTTTTCCAGTTTTGCTGCCGCTTCATGCACTACTTCTGCGCCGGAAAAAAATACTGTAGCTTCTTTTACTTTCGATTTGATTTTTAGCGTATCCTCCGTTTTGGCAACTGACGCCGTGAGGAACATGGCGATTAAAAATAATATCTTTTTCATTTTTATATAATTGTTGTTTTACTTCAATATTGTTGAAAACTGTGTCGTTCTTACGTTAAATCAATATACTTCAATCCATTCATACCGGTTTTGCGTATAATCCATAAACTTGATAAAACCGTCTTTCGACACAGTGAGCGACGCTGTATTGATACACGGATGAAAACTCAGCTGTTCAGCGTTTTGAAGATTACTGTCCAGAAAAACATGCACATGATGCTCTTCATCGTATATCAGTCCGAATGGCGTTACCGAACCGGGAGTTACGCCCAGGTACTTCATCATCCGCTGTTCGGAAGCAAAACTTAACTTGCCCTGACGCAGCTGTTTTTCGATACTGTGAATATCCATATCGCAGTCGCAGTCAAGAATAACCAGATAGTGCCGGTTTCCCTTGTGATTACGGAAAAACAGGTTTTTACAGTGTTTCGCTTCATGTCCTGCCCAGTACTGTTTTGCGATTTCTATGGTTGGCGCCGGAGGATGTTCCAGATATTCAAACCGGATCTCTAATTTCGAAAGTATCTGATATAATTTTTCATGGCCATTCATATCGTTCTGTTGCAAAGGATTACCGTCTGTCCGTATTTCGTGTTTCCATCAAACTTCATTTTAATAACATGCATGACA
>JAISDK010000274.1 GCA_031264875.1 Prevotellaceae bacterium | reverse complement strand
TTGAATATAATCCGGCTACAATAGCGCCCATTGATGGTCCCGCAACATAATCTACAGGTATATTGTTTTCCTCCAGGGCTTTCAATACTCCGATGTGAAAAAGGCCTTTCGCTCCTCCTCCACTCATAACAAGACCAACTCTTATGGAATCATTTGCCCATATTTTATTCCCTGAAAAGGCAAAAATCAACAGTATAGACAATAAGTATGTCTTTAAATGTTTCATAAACGGTATTTAAATCATCTCACAACAAGATGTAAAACGCGCCAAAAATATAAAAAGTTATTCAATCACGAATTTTTTTTCAATACGCGACAGTATAAATTCCCTGAATTCACGATTTTTAATCTTATCCGGAATCTCATTTGCAAAACCGGACATCAGCAATAGTTGTGCTGCCGGTTTGCTTATTCCGCGCGATTGCATGTAGAACAGAGCATCTTCATTCAACTGACCTGTAGTAGCGCCGTGTGAACATTTTACATCGTCGGCATAAATTTCAAGCTGCGGTTTTGTATATATTTTTGCACCGGTGTCGAGCAATATATTTCTGTTAGACTGAAATGCCATTGTTTTCTGGGCATCGGGACGAACCAGTATGCGTCCATTGAAAACATTCATCGCCCTGTCACTTAAAATACTTTTATACAGTTCGTTGCTTTGACATTCCGGCGCTGCATGGTCTATAAAGGTATAATTGTCCACATGCTGCCTGCCGTTGGCAACAACCAGTCCGTACAAATTGCTATAACAGTGTTTTTCAAGTAAACATACCTCCGTATTTTGACGGACAAGCCCTCCTCCGACAACAATATTCGAACAATTAAAAGAACTGCCGCCATACTGACATGTGTAGTCGGAAGACAAATGTTTGGACAATAATTTTTTATCACAAACACGTACAAAATCAACCTGTGCATTTTGCTTAATCACCGTTTCGGACAAATTGTTTGTCAGCATGGAAACATCCGAAACCCCGATGTTGTACTCAATTATCTCGGCGACGCTGTTTTCTCCAAAAACAAACAGGTTATGCTGCTGACTGAAGACTCCGGATTCCGAATCGGTGATATTGATAATCATTAGTGGCCTGGTGGTTTCCACTCCCGGATTTACGGCTACAAACACTCCCGAAAGAGCAGTGGCAATATTCAGCATTGCAGGTAAATCGGCGCTGTCAACCAAACGGGTATAGTATTTTTCAACAATTTCTTCGTATTCTCTCGAAGCAAGAACCAGACTGCCATATACAAATCCGCTTTCCGACCTGATCTCATTACTGATACACATGCCATTAACTGTATATATTTTAATTGCGTCGTCAATTTCGGCAAAATCCGATTCCGCAGGCTTTTTCCATTCATACGGATTTACGGGGATATATTCGCCCTCGAAAATATCCGACAAAGGAGTGTATTTATATTTTTCCTGCTTTAAATTCGGAAATCCGCTGTTTTTTATTTTATCAAATGCCTTGTCTCTGAAAGCGTTTATATAACAGGGAAACAAACTTTCGGACAGATTGGCTGCTATGCTGTATATATTTTCGTAATTCATATCTCCAAATCTTTCAGCCAGTCATAACCTTTTTTTTCAAGCTCCGGAGCTAATTCCCTGCCGGCAGATTTCACTATTTTACCTTTATATAATACATGTATAAAATCGGGCACAATATAATCCAGCAAACGTTGATAGTGAGTAATCAGAATAAGAGCATTGTCTGGAGACTTCAGTTTATTGACGCCTTCGGAAACAATTTTCAACGCATCAATATCCAGTCCGCTGTCGGTTTCATCCAGAATTGCCAGCTTCGGATTTAAAATTGCCATTTGAAATATTTCGTTCCGTTTTTTTTCTCCGCCCGAAAAACCTTCATTAACCGGACGGCTTATAAGAGAGGAATCCATACCCGTCAATGCAGCTTTTTCTCTCATCATTTTCATAAATTCCGCAGGTTTGACAGGTTCAAGTCCCCTGTATTTACGCTGTTCGTTGATTGCCGCTTTCATAAAATTGGTCATGCTCACACCCGGAATTTCTACAGGATACTGGAAGCTCAGAAATATTCCCGAATTAGCCCTGTCATCGGGTGACATTTCGAGCAGATTGTTTCCCTCAAAATCTATTTCGCCCTGTGTCACCTCAAAATTGTCGCGACCGGCAATCACCGAAGCTAATGTGCTCTTTCCCGAACCGTTAGGACCCATTATTGCATGAACTTCACCGGCGCGAACCTCAAGAGTGATTCCATTAAGTATCTCTTTTCCTTCGACATTCGCATGTAAATCTGTAATTTTTATCATATATTCCTATATTAAAACCTCTTTCATTCAATTTATTTTTTTGCAACGCAAAAATAGTAAAAAAAACTGAAGATCGGCCATGTTTTTCACATAACTCATATCTAAATCTCAATATTTGAAAAAAAATATAACAATTTGACATCTTAATTATCATCGCATTAGTCCGGAAAGAAAAAAAAGATTCAAAAATATTTGCCGGAACAAAATTTATTATATAATTTTACGGACAATTTTATCTAAAAATAATATAGTGATTATGGAGATAGAGACTATAACATTCAATGAATTAAGGAGGATTAAAGACGCTCTTCCAAATGGTAGTATTCATAAAATTGCTGCATTGTTAGATGTCAGCGAAGAAACAGTGAGAAATTATTTTGGCGGCGAAAATTTTGACCGTGGTAAAGCTATCGGCATACATTACGAAAAGGGTCCGGAAGGAGGAATTGTGACGTTTGACGATTCTACTATTCTGAATTTAGCCAAAAAAATTCTTGATGAACACAAAGTAGAATATTAAACAAGTGCAAACGGAAAATGAACAATGCTTTTTATATACTTGTTCCAATTTCGTGATTAAAAAAATTTTTTAGATGGCATTAGAGGTAAATAAATTTAATTATGACGAGGTTATCAGTTCAGATAAACCTGTGATTCTGGATTTCTGGGCAGGATGGTGTGTCCCATGCAGGTCAATAGCTCCCATTATTGACGAAATTGCTAATGAATACGAAGGTAAAGCAATTGTAGGCAAGGTCAATGTAGATGATGACGGCAATAATGAGTTGGCACTCCTGTATGGAGTGAGGAATATCCCTGCTGTTCTGTATATCAAAAACGGGAAATTAGTAGATAAGCAGATAGGCGCCGCAGGCAAAGACGTCTTCGTTAAGAAATTGGAGGCAATATTGTAGCCTGAAAATTGTCGTAAAACATAGACGCCCGGTTTTAAAAGTTTTACGTTATGGATGATGATGTCAAGATATTGATAGAGGAGTTTATCCGCTACATGCAAACGGAGAAAAGATCGTCGGAGCATACTTTGTGTGCATATAAAAATGATGTGTCCTGTTTTTTCGAATGTATTTTTGACGGGGAGTCAGTTGTTGATATTTCGGAAGTAACTACGTTGATTGTCAGGCGATGGATATCGGAGTTAATGAAAAGCGGACTGACTTCGCGTACGGTAAACCGTAAGGCAACAGCGTTAAATTCGTTCTTCAAGTACCTGATGAGAAAAAAGAAAGTTTTAAGTAATCCTGTTGAGGGAATTATCAAGCCGAAAATTGTGAAGAAGCTTCCGGCATTTATTCCCGAAGAAAAGCTTGCCGATGTTCTGGACTTCTTGAGAGACTGTCACGACGATTATCCGGCATACAGGGATTATGTAATTCTGGAAACATTCTACGCTACGGGAATGAGAATTTCCGAACTTGTCAATCTGAAACATAACGATATAGATTTTTCTCTGCGACAAATCAAAGTGCTGGGCAAGCGAAACAAGGAACGTTTCATTCCCATGACAGAGAATATTGAGCAAATACTGGAAGAATATATTTTCAGGAAAAAGGCGTTTTTCCCGAATCCGGCTAATAACTACCTCTTTTTTAACTCAAAAGGTAACGGAATATCAGTAAAATCAGTATATTTTGGAGTAAAAAAACGGTTACAGCTGGGTGGTGTGACAGGAAAATCAAATCCTCACGTTTTAAGACATACATTTGCAACGCATATCTTAAATAATGGAGCCGATTTGAACAGTGTAAAAGAGGTATTAGGACATGCAAGTCTGGCGGCAACGCAGATATACACGCATAATACTTTTGAAAAGTTAAAATTAATTCATAATAAGGCGCATCCACGCGCTTAAGGTTAAACAGTTAAAAAAAATTGAAGCCATGAACTTAAATGTACAATCCATCAAATTTGATGCAGACAGGAAACTCATTGAGTTTATTGAAAAAAAGATTTCCAAATTAGAGAAATTCTTTGAAGGAATTGTTGGAGCAGACGTTTATCTTAGATTGAACAGTCAGCCTGTTGAAAACAAAAAAGTAGAAATTCGTCTCAAAATCCCCGGATACGATATATTTGCAGAACGGGAATCAAAGAGTTTCGAAGAATCTACGGATTTATGTATTGATGCGCTTAAATCGCAACTTACTAAGGCGAAAGAAAAAATGAGGGCGTAAAAAAAATTATTGGTTAGTAATAAAAATTAATAATAATGTGTAGTACATTTTATTAATTGCAGTTGGAAAAGTGTAGCACAATACGCATAAAACGTCTGTACACTATCCAAATCCCGCAGGGACAGCAATATTCTCGATGAGTTATTGTGTAGTTCTTGCGGGACTTGTATATATATGTCTGCCAGCGCCCAATGCCGTCAATTTAAGGTGAAAGCATTAGCATTGGGCGTTTTTGTGCATTGATTCATTGTCGCAAATATACGCCGTACGGCGTATAAAATTGATAACTCCGTGCAAGCGAAGCGCAGCTCGGGGGTAGAGACGTGATGTATCACGTCTCTACAACACAACTCCGCAAGGAGTTGAACTGCTTTGCAGTTCCGATAGAGAGGGGGCATTTATACCCCGCTGCGCTCCGCTTGCACGGGGTATTCAAATTAGACGCCGTACGGCGTCAATCCTTAACTTGACGACATTGGCCAGCGCCTCTGATAATGGAGTGCGTTTTGCAATTAGTGAATCGATAACTTCAGAGCTTCTAAGCACAGGTAATGTTTTATATATAATATATAACGTTTTATGAAAGGTTAAATTCAATAAAATAAATAAAGAGATTAGTATTGGGGAACTAATCTCTTTTACTTAAACAATCGAACTAAACTATGAAAACTAACTTTATTAAAACTAAATTTATTTATTTATCTATTTCCGTGTACTAAGATACTTTTGGAAGTAAATGGTTTAATGAAGAGAAAACTTTTTTATGCAAATTAAATATACTTAGCTCATTTTCCATTGATTAACTTATGATTTTTTTTTTCGATTGCGATCACCAGTGTAACCATAATAACTGATATATACGCAAAAAAAAGACATAGCGAAGACCGAAAATACAGGTTAGACAATCGTTTGTCACCTGTTTAATCGGCACACAATTCCGATACCCAGTTTTCCATCTATTTTTATTACGGCAGGAGACGGAAGTCGTACATGTCTTATGTACAGACTTTCGTATATGGCAGGAAACGATGACAGGTAATCCAGATTGCAATAACCGTCGTCATTATAGGTGTTTATTGTGAAATATCCTACCCTTAAAGAAGTCAGGTTATGGAAAAAATGTGTTCCCTGGCTTGGATCGATTCTGTAGTTTGCCAGTCCTGCTTCAATAATCAGACGGGCAGCTGAAATATGTGTCCATTTCACCGGAATACCGAGCCACGGGTCGCTCGATCCCCAGCGTCCGGGACCTATCAGTATGTAATTGATTCCGCTGGCAGACATTTGAGCATTTATTTTTTCAATTTCTACAGCCATGTCTCTGTTTTTTGAGGCGTCGAAATTTTCGGGCTTAACATACACAATGTCACATACATTGTCGATTATTCCGTTTCCAAGGGCATGATTCGAAAAGATGATTGTATCGTTTTTGTCCACCGACGAAATATCTTCGTGCATAACTTCCTTGTTCTCTACTATTGGTCTTATTTGCAGCAGATTAAATGAGTTGAATCCCTTTTCTTCCAAATTGACTGCAAACTCTATTTCTACAGGATAACCCATGTCGTTTTGCCCTATTTTCAGGATTTTCTGCAATATTGGAGCGAGAGGAAAAGCGTCGTGCTTGAGTATGTTCGAAAAAGTAATAACCTTGCGACCGCCTTCGAAAATTCCGTCTCGAAGCATACGGTCGTTATAGTCGAAAGTTGAAGCAATCAGCCGCAGGGCGCCATCGGCTTCGGCTTCTTTAACGTTCAGTTCCATAAGATTTTCAACATCGTTGGGACTGATTTTGAATCTTTTTTCATCCGCCAGATTGATGGCAAAAAACTTTGTCTGGGTTTCTCGCAATGCAATATCCAGTTCGCTTGTTTGCAGCACATTATTTGGATATGCCGGAGAAAATCTCAGGCTTACGCCTCCATCAACCACATATTTTCCCAGTCCCAAAGCCACGTTGCAAATTCCGTCTTCGGGACATTCCGGCTCGATAGGATAAAAGTTTATCGAGCGTGCAACTCCCGAAAACGATGGATAATACTTGTTATTGTGATTGCTTCCAACTACTTCCTGAAGCACTATCGCCATTTTTTCCGAATCAATGACATTTGCCGTCGATGCCATATACAGCTTACTCCCTTTATAGAATACGGAGGCGTAAACCGCTTTTATACAGCAATCGAGCATATACAGCATGTGTGTTTTGCTCGATTTTTCGTAAGGAATCATATATGTGGAATATATTCCGGCAAAAGGCTGATAATACGAATCTTCGAGCAGGCTTGACGACCGGACGGCTATCGGCGTCGATATTGCATTGAAGAAGGTAACAAAATCGCCAAGCAGGGACTTGGGCATTTTGGCTTTCTGAAAATGCTGAAATATAACTTCATCCGGAGAATCGGAAAGTGCAATCGGATACAAGTTGTTTGTTTCCATAAATTCGACAAAGATATCCGTGCAAAGTATTACCGTTTTTGGTATGCTTATCTGGGTGTTTTGTTCCTCAAAATCTCCGAGTTCGGGATAATTTTTTATCAAAGTGTCCAAAAATGCAAGTCCTCTTCCCTTTCCGCCCATGGAACCGGAACCGATGCGGGCAAGATTGGAATACTGGTCGAATCTTTCTCTGCGAAATACGGCTACAATACCTCTGTTCTTTATTTTACGATACTGCACTATTGCGTCAAACAGCGCCTGCCTGACTTCGTTAAGATTTTCGAAATCGTTGATGGTAAGATTTTCCACAAATGAAGCCAGAGGAAACATTGCTCTCGAATACAGCCATCTGGAAAAGTCGTTTCTCGAAAAGTGCCACGCCAGAGTCTCTTCGGGCAATTTGGGCAGAAGGTTTTGAAGCTCCTTCAGGTCAGATGCTCTGGCAATTTCCTTGTTTGACTCAAGGTTGCGAAATATGAAATCGCCAAACCCAAAATTATCCAGCAAATATGTTTTCAGCTGGTTGGGCAAAGTCTTTTCGTTGTTTTTGTCGATATATGGAACGTTCAGTTCTTTAGCATAGACGCTATTATGGTTTTCCGACGATTCCAGTATGTATGATACGAAAGGATTATGCTGTTTTATATAATTATACAGGTCGATTCCGGCAGTTTTATCGGTTTTTCCATTGCGCGGAAAACTTACATCGGATATAACTCCCAGTATATTATTGGAATACTGGTCAAATATGGATAAAGCTTCTTCGTATGTTCTTGCCATCAGGATTTTAGGACGTCCTCTCATTCTCAACATCTGCTGGTGATCGTTGAGGGCTTCGGTCATAAACGACCTCGACTGATTGAACACAAACTTGTACAGATACGGCAGTACGGACGATGCAAACCTGATAGAATCCTCTACGAAAAGCAGTATCTGGACTCCCACGCTTTCAACATCTTCCTTCACATTCATTCTGTCCTCAAGAAGTTTGATGATAGCCAGAAGCAAGTCGGAATTGCCAAGCCAGCTGAACACATAGTCAATATCGCTGACGTCGCCGGAATGTAGTCTCAGGGAAACTTCACGAAGGAAAGGAGTTAGCACTATTATCGGAATATCCTCGTGTTTTGCCTTGATTCTTTTAGCAATATCTATAATATTGCTGCCCTCGCTGTCGGACATAGTAATAATTAGTTCATACTTGCTGTTTTCGAGTTCGACTTGGGCTTCCGCTTCCGTTTCGACCAGGGTAAAACGCGGGGCATATCTCAGATTTAACGCCATATATTCGTTGAAAATCTGTTCATCTATGCGACCGTCTTCTTCCAGGATAAACGCATCGTATTTACTCGAAACAAGCAGGACATTGTATATCCGGTGTTTCATCAAACTGGCAAAGGATGTATCTTTAAAATACAGTTTTCTGATATTCGATCTGGTTGAATCTGCCATATCTATTGTTCATTAAGATTTCGGGGCAAAGGTAATATATTATTTTATACTACGCACGGGGTAAAATGATGAGATAAAAATGTCGCTATTCTTCGCATCTTATGACGCCGTAGGCGTCTGAAAATGATAACCCCGAACAAGCGCAAGCGCAGTTCGGGGTAGTTCGGGGCAACGCAACAGCCGTCCTCAACTCCGTATGGAGTTGAACTGCTTCGCAGTTCTGATTGAGATTAGACTGTTATACCCCGAACTGTGCTACGCTTGTTCGGGGTTATCCGGATTGGACGCCTTACGGCGTCAGTCACTACTC
>JAISDK010000182.1 GCA_031264875.1 Prevotellaceae bacterium | reverse complement strand
GTACGCCTCATGTTAAATGTTTTGTATTCGGCGCTCATTTTATTTTCTTTATTCTGTTTCTGAATTTTGTATTTTGCAAGGCTAGAGCCTTGCTTTTAATACGACGTAGTCTGGAGACTACGCCGTGCGAAGGTTGTGCCATGTGGGCTTCCAATGTGAGTAACCCCGTTCAAGCGGTAGTACACTCCTCAATTATTTCTTACGGTTTTTAGCCTGTTGTTTTTGCAGACGATCCAGTTCTCTTTGTTTTTGCATCAAACGTTCGGTGAATGACATTTTTTTCTTTGTATTGCTTGAACTGCCATGTTTTGCGGCTCTTTCGTTCAATTGTTTCAACAGCGCCTTTTCATCGACAAAATATTTGCGTATAACCAGATTCTGTACAATAGTAATCAGGTTTGACAGGAAATAATAGTATGTCAGTCCACTTGAATAGTTATTGAAGAATGCGAGCATGAAAATCGGCATGACATATACCATCATCATGTTCATTTGCTTCATCTGAGCATTGACTCCGCCCTGCTGCGACATCATTATCTTTGACTGAACTATCATCGCTACAGCCATAAGCAGGGTGAACAGACTTACATGATCGCCATAAAACGGTATCGAAAACGGCAAGTCAAATACCGAATCGTATGCCGAAAGGTCGTCTGCCCAAAGGAAATTCTTTTGCCTTAATTCGAACGACGAGGGGAAAAAGCGGAAGAGGGCAAACAGTATCGGAAATTGTAAAAGCATTGGCAAACAGCCGCCAAACATGCTTACACCGGTTTTTTTGTACAAAGCCATTGTTTCCTGCTGCTTCTTCATTGCATCTTTCGAGTCGGGATACTTGGCTCCTATTTTATCGACTTCGGGTTTCAGTACTTTCATTTTTGCTGACGAAAGATACGACTTCCATGTCAAAGGTATCAGCAATATTTTGATAATAAGCGTCAATAACAGGATTACCAGTCCAAAGCTGCCGATATAGTTTTGCAGGAAATTCACTACAGGGATAACTATCACGCGGTTTATTATACCGATAATCGACCCTCCCAAAGGAATAATTTTCTCAAACGAATGTCCATACGAGTGTAATGTACCGAAATGGTTGGGCAGGAAATAAAATCCCAGCAGTATATTGCTGTTTTTTTTGCTGTTAAATTCCATTTGGAAATTAGCTTCAATTGTTTTCAGCCGTTTTTCGAGGTTATTTTCATCGTACGACACAAAATTCAGCTTGTTGTTTACCGAACCGTTGGTATAGATGATTGCCGAAAAGAAATGCTGTTTAAAATTTATCCATTCCAGTTTGGTTGCAATATTTTCTGTTGCAGAGCCTTTTGATCCGGAAATGTCTTCGATTGAAGTTTCTCCCGGATATTTGTATGCAATATTGGTATATGTATTTTCGTTTGAAAATCCCTTTTCCTGCTGCGAAAAGTTGAGTTTCCAGTTTACATCCACGCTTGTAGCCCGCGAATCAATATGCTTGTCCATTCCAACGAAGTTAATATTAAGGCCGACATTGTATTTGTCTTTGTAAACCGTATATACAAACTCCATATACGAAACAGAATCGGCATACAAACGGAAAGGTATCTTCACCGAATCGGAAGTGACGCTCAGGTTATGTTCGTGTATGCGAGACTCAAAATAGAAATCCGAAGTTATTATGTCCTGTGTATTTGTAAACAATTTCAGCGAAAAGTTATTTTCATCGCCGTAAAACATTTTGAGGGGTTTCTTATTGTTTTCTTTGAAATCGTTATAATTTTGATAGTCTTTAAACTCAACCGACCAGATTCGTCCGCCCTTGTTCGAGAATGTGATAATAAGCTTTTCGTTTTCAACAGTATATAACTCCTCCGAACCGTCAAGATGAGATGCCATCAGTTCTCCGAGACTTTCGACTGCTATATTCTTTAAGCGTCTCTGTTTGGTGCTGTCAGGTTCTGTTTCGGGTTGCCGTACTTCTTCGTGCACCTGTTCTATTTTTCCTATAGAATCGTATATTCTTTGCCGTTCCTTATTGTAAGCTTCCGTATTTTTAGCGCTCCACCACATATAACCGCCCAATATAGCAGCTATTAACAACAGTCCAATACTGGTATTTTTATCCATTTATCTATTCCTGTAATTTTTAATATTTTAATTCGTTTGTTTTTCAAGGTTTTGTTTTTGTGTTATGGCAGCTTTTACAAAAGAGACAAAGAGAGGATGCGGATTGATGACTGTACTTTTGTATTCGGGATGAAACTGAACTCCTACAAACCATTTATGTGAAGGAATTTCAACGATTTCCACAAGATTGGTTGCAAGATTGCGACCTGCCGCCGCCATGCCGTTTTTCTCCAGTTCGGGCAGATACTTGTTGTTTAATTCATAGCGATGTCTATGTCTCTCTGATATTTCTACAGTTTTATAAGCCTCGAATGTTTTGAAGCCTTCGTTCAGAACGCAGGGGTAAGCTCCCAGACGCATTGTCCCGCCCTTGTCCGTCACATATTTCTGTTCCTCCATCAGGTCGATTACGGGAGCAGGCGTTTTGATATTTATCTCGGTGGTATGCGCCTCTTTCAATCCCAGCACGTTGCGCGAAAATTCAATCACGGAACACTGCATTCCCAGACATATTCCGAAAAACGGGACATTGTTTTCTCTTGCATATTTCACTGCAATGATTTTGCCGTCCACTCCCCGTTCTCCGAATCCGGGAGCTACGAGAATACCCTGAGCGTCGCTTAACAGTTCGTTTACATTTTCGGTCGTAATAATTTCCGAATTTAGCATTTTCAGTTTGACTTTCACCCTGTTGGCGGCTCCGGCATGTATAAAGGCTTCGGATATCGACTTGTATGCATCAGGCAATGAGGTGTATTTTCCGACAAGAATAATCTGCACTTCGGATTCGGGCATTTTCAGTTTTGAGACAAAATCAACCCATTCGTTCATCTCGATTTTCGAAAATTCTTTCGCCGGATATCCAAGTTTACGTAAAACCGTGCGGTCGAGTCCCTCTTTCTGCATAAGAATGGGAACTTCGTATATCGACGAAACATCAATGGATTCAATAACACAATCCTGCTCAACATTGCAAAAGCGCGCTACTTTGTTACGAATATCTTCGCCAAGGCTCTTTTCGGTACGTAACACGAGTATATCCGGCTGAACTCCTGCCTCCAACAGCGATTTGACGGAGTGTTGAGTGGGTTTTGTCTTCAATTCTCCGGCAGCCGACAGGTAGGGAACTAAAGTCAGATGTATTACTAATGAGTTGCCAGCGCCGAGTTCGTATTTCAATTGCCTTACCGATTCGATATAAGGCAACGATTCGATATCGCCCACAGTCCCGCCGATTTCGGTAATCACCACGTCGAAATTGCTTTTCGAGCCGAGAAGTTTTATCCTGTATTTTATCTCGTCGGTAATATGCGGTATGACCTGAACGGTTTTCCCCAGAAATTCGCCTTTACGTTCCTTGTTTATCACCGACTGATAGATTCTTCCTGTAGTAACATTATTCGCCTGGGTAGTGTGGATATTCAGAAAACGCTCGTAGTGTCCCAAATCCAGATCAGTTTCGGCGCCGTCTTCGGTAACATAACATTCTCCATGCTCGTATGGATTCAGCGTACCTGGATCAACATTAAGATACGGGTCGAGTTTTTGTATAGTAACGTTATAGCCACGTGCCTGCAACAGTTTGGCTAACGATGCGGATATAATGCCTTTACCCAGCGAAGATGTTACTCCTCCGGTAACAAAAATATATTTCGTTGTTTGACTCTGCATGAATGTACTTTATTCAAATTCCTTGTCTATCAGTTTTATCTTTTCTTCCAGCTTGTGTATTTCCTCTTTAGTTTTACTTATTTTCCGACGGACATCGGCAATCATGGAATCGGCATTTTTCGAGCTTGCAAAGAACCCGATATTATTGTCTAACAGATTAATTTCGTTTTCCAGCTGCATGATTCGGTTGAACAGTCTTTCGCGTTCGTTCATAACGATTCTGTTCGGTCTGTTTCCTGAAGCCTCTACCTTGTCCTTCATCCGCACGACTTTACGCTGAGCGTCGGAAATTTTCAGTTGTTTATACTTATCGTCAAGAATTGAAAAGAATTGCAATTGTATTTTTTCTTTTTCCTTAAAGGGCACAAACCCGATATTGTTCCAGCGCTGGCGAAATTGCTTTAAAGTCTCAATAGTTTTGGAATCATTTCCACTCGGCACAAAATTTTCCAGTTCGGCGATAAGCGCTTCCTTTTCTCTTAAA
>JAISDK010000114.1 GCA_031264875.1 Prevotellaceae bacterium | reverse complement strand
TACGTCGTATTAAAAGCAAGGCTCTAGCCTTGCAAAATACAAAATTCAGAAACAGAATAAAGAAAATAAAATGAGCGCCGAATACAAAACATTTAACATGAGGCGTACTGCCTGAAATAGTAGAGACGTGGCGCGCCACGGCGCTACGTTTATTTTGGGCTTTGCAAGGCAGAGCCTTGCTTTTAACACGACGTTGTCTGGAGACTACGCCGAGCGAGGGCGTTGCCCTATGCTATTGATTATCGGGCTTTCAGCCCTTAACTTGACGACATTGGGCTTTAGCCCAATATAAAATATAGCCGGCTGGTTTTAACCGCCGGATTTGTAAACCTGAGTTCGTGATAAGAATAGCCCGTCAGGGCTTATATATTAATGATTAATGGTGAGTGGCGTGGGTGGTTCTTAGTCGAAGAGACTGGAATCGCAAAGGCATTGCGACGGAAATACGGACTGTTTTTCTGTCAGCCGGACATAATTGTTTTGGTCAGTTCAGCAACTTTGCCGATATATTGAATATCAATCTTGAATTTACTCAGTTCCGGCGTCTTTCTATTGTATTTGGATACAAAAATCTTTTTAAACCCCAATTTCTCCGCTTCCGAAATTCTTGTTACGATTCTGTTTACGGGACGTATTTCGCCGGACAGGCCTATTTCTCCCGAAAAGCACCAGTCCTGCGGAATGGAAATGTCGGCAGTGGACGACAGTATGGACGATACTACGGCAAGGTCTATTGCGGGATCAATTACCTTTATTCCTCCGGCGATGTTAAGAAACACGTCTTTAACTGCCAGCCTGAAACCTGCGCGCTTCTCCAGAACTGCCAGCAGCATGTTCAGACGCCGCACATCGAACCCGGTGGTCGAACGCTGTGGCGTTCCGTATGCGGCAGTACTTACCAGCGCCTGTGTTTCAATAAGAAATGAACGCGCCCCATCGATTGTTGCGGCAACGGAACTGCCGCTCAGGGATTCGTCGTGACGGGTGACAAGTACTTCCGAAGGATTGGTGACTTCTCTTAAGCCATTGCCCGTCATTTCAAAAATGCCTATCTCGTCGGTGGAGCCGAAACGGTTTTTCATCGACCTCAAAAGCCTGTAGATATAGTTGCTGTCCCCTTCAAACTGCAGGACGACATCGACAATGTGTTCCAGTATTTTGGGACCGGCTATCGAACCGTCCTTCGTGATGTGTCCAATGACAAATACCGGCGTGTTGCTCTCTTTGGCATAACGCATAAGCAGGGCTGCACATTCTCTTATCTGCGAGACGCTTCCGGGCGAGGAATCCAGCTTTTCGGTGTATATCGTCTGTATCGAATCGATTACCACAAAATCGGGGTTTATCTCTTTTGCCTGCAGCAGGATGTTCTCCAGCAGAGTCTCGGGAAGAATGTAACAGTTGCCGCTGTTTCCACCGCCGAGACGTTCGGCACGGAGTTTTATCTGACTGGCGCTTTCTTCGCCCGAAACATACAGCGTCCGCAGATTAGGCTGCTTTAGAGCGATCTGCAAGCTTAATGTCGATTTTCCTATGCCCGGTTCTCCTCCTATAAGCGCAATCGAACCGGCAACGAGACCTCCGCCAAGCAGCCTGTTCATCTCGTTGTTCGACAGCATTATTCTTTTATGCTCCTCGATGCTTATATCGTTTATCAGCACAGGCTTTGGAGAGGTTCTGCTCTCGGTAACCCGACCGGACGAGGATTTGGATACTGTCTCTTCCACAAACGAATTCCACTCTCCACACGCAGGACATTTGCCTAACCATTTCGCTGATTCGTAACCGCATTGCTGGCAAAAATATGCCTTCCTTATCTTTGACATTTTGTAAATTTTCAATATTCGGACATAAAGCTATAACATGTTTCACACACGTGATTAAAAGCCAAAACTGTCTATTTCTTTCTCCTCTTTTTCCTGTTCTTCAAACGGTTTTGCTTTGCCCTGTACTGCATGACCTTCGAGATGAATTGCCCGAAACGGACGGACGGGGCAAATAAATTCGCATCCGCCGCAGCCAACACATATTTCGACATTGATCTTCGGAATCGTGAGGCCGTCTTTATATGGAATCATAGTAACTGCCTGTGTAGGGCAATGCTCCGAACATGCGCCGCAATTTGTTTCTTCAGTTTGTACAATGCAAATCTCCTGAGTAAACACCACATATCCTCCCTGATTCAAGTGTTTTTCGTCTTTGGTAAGCTGCTTTATAGCGCCATTGGGACATACTTCCGAACAAATCGTGCAGTCGAAATTACAGAAACCTTTCTCGAAATACATTGTCGGCTGCATGATTCCGGCAATACCATACTCCATAAACGCAGGCTTCAGTACTCGCGAAGGACATTTGCTGATACACAGATGACATGACGTGCAGTGTTTCAGCATATTTTCCAGACTTATCGAACCGGGAGGCATAATCGGATGCTGCCGTATATATTTATCGTTGCCGGTCAAGCTGCTCAACTCGTCTCCAATTGCAGCCACAGGAGCAGCTGCTACGATTATTCCGGCTGTCAAGAACCGTCGCTTTCCCTCATCTACAGGAGATTTTTCGATAGCGATATTCGCATTGTTCTTTCGAGTCGCCGTATTTTTCTTACGAACAGGTGAAGTAGAAAACTTCAGCGCATCTTTCCGGCAAGCGCTCAGGCAATTAAAGCAGTCCACACATCGACTGTTGTCCACTGTTTTCTGTTTGCTGTTTATGCACATAGCCTTGCATTTCATCTCACATGCTCCGCAGCTGTTACATTTACTTTTGTTTATCTTGATTTTGAAAACCGAAAACTTACTCAAAAAACCCAAAACAGTACCTGCCGGACAAATCGTATTGCAGTATGTACGCCCGTGTTTCCATGCCAGATAACCGATAATTCCCATGGTCAGCACAGCTACAGTAAAAGCGAACAGACTCATTATGAATATATCCATTTTGTAGAAAGTATAATTTCCGAATTTTGTAAATACTGTTTCCAGCACATTGTTTCCAGCCATGTAAACCGGACGGAAAACATTTGTAACTATTCGTCCGTAAGCGCTGTACGGGTCAATAAAACCAAGTATTAACGGAAATTTCAAAAATATGGCTACAGCTGCAACAAGCATTGAGATACGCAAAATATTCCGGGCTTTGCTGAACCTGTAGCGTTTCTTTTTTGAGGCAGTCCGTTTTGATATCCATGCAATTATGTCCTGAAATATACCCATCGGGCATATTGACGAACAATATACCCGCCCGAACAGCAGTGTCAGAACAGTCAATACTGTCAATATGATAACGGCAAAGGCCATAATTGCAGGTATCAACTGGATTCTTGCCAGCAAATTGGCGGCTTTTCCTGATATTAAACCTGCAAAATCAAGAAAATAGAATGTTATCAGTGAAAATAACACTATTGAGATACCTACTCTTGCTTTTTTCAACATGTGCAATATGGTTTGAACAGTTTTTTATTGTTATGACCCGTGATTTTATCCCACTTTTATTCTTTTGATATTCAATTTATCCAAATCCATCGTTCCTATTCCAAGCGCTTGTCCGTTGGCAAGATGCCCCACATGTTCGAGAGGCATTTTCCTGATTTGTCCGAAAAATTTTGCAGCGGCAGTATCTACTGCAACAATATCTTTAGAGACAAAAAGACCTTTGGTATCAACCACATCGGCAGTCGAACGCCCCTGAGGACCGTTTGATTTCATTGTGCGGTAAGCATCAACGATATTCAACGCCGGCTTTTTCTCCATTGTACAAATATCGGCGATACACTGTTGAAGGTCGGAACTGTGAAATATACGTCTGTCCCAAACAATTCCCATATAATTTTTCATGGAAATGGACAGGTTTGCTCCACTGTGATGTTTGAGTACCGGTACGTTTATCCACGCATCGCAATTCAGTATAGCTTCGTGTATCTTGACTGTTTTCAACTTTTTAGCCTCCGGAAGCTGAATTTCTCTGTAGTACGATTCTTCATGAGCCGGCACTACCTTTGCGCCTGCCGCTTTAGCTGCCGCTTCGATACCGCTGTTTTTGTAGCATTTTATCCAGTCGTCGCAAGTATGGTCGAATACAGTCACTTCCTTTGCTCCCGCCTGAAGACATTGACGTACTATTTCGCCAATTAACTTTGGATTGGTATTTCCTGCAAGTTCCGGCGACTTGTCCCAGCCAATATTCGGTTTTACAACCACTTTCCATCCTTTTTTGATGAACTTGGAGATACCTCCCAATTCCTCGATTGCCTGTTTGAACATCTCGTCCGGTTCGCCACCCATAACAGCAACCATATCAACAGGCTTACCGTCTGGCGCCTGAGCCATTAAATCCATTCCGTCTTTCGATTTAAACGTAATAGCTGCACCTGCAAGAGCTATTGTCCTCAAAAATTGCTTTCTGTTCATAATAAACTGTTTATTTTGTTGATAATCATTTTAAAATCTTAAATTTACACCTCCAAATACCGTCGCTTCCGGCATTGGATATCCCATGTTGATTTCATATTTCTGTGACAGCAGATTTTCTCCTCTCACAAACAATTCCAAAGGTTTACAGATGTTATAGGCTATTCTTACATTCCATAAGGTAAACGAATCTTTAACCGTATTTGCCGCAGCTACAGAAGTGTAAAGATTTCCAATGTACTGAATGCCTGATGCGAATTTCCATTTCGATATCGAATAGTCGAAACCTGCATACAGTTTGTGTTCCGGAGCAGCTTCTATCTTGTATTCCATATTTAACCAGCTGTAATTTGCCGATAATCTAAAATTTGGAGTTATTCTGTAATAAGATGCAAGTTCAAAGCCATAATTTTCGATTTCACCGGTATTGATATACGGAACTCCACCGGGTTCTCTCGTTTGTATGGAATTATCACCCTTGATATAAAAAAGATTAATATCAAAACCCAACTTATAATCAAATAATTTCTGCGAAAACGATAATTCATAATTCATCAGCCGTTCCGGTTTCAAGTCGGGGTTTTGAGGAGGAAACATGTACATCTCTCTGATAGTGGGATTCCTGAATCCTTTGCTCACTATGGCTTTCAACACTGTTGCATCGGACATCGGAAAACTAAGTCCCACCTGCGGAATCCATTCCGTACCTGTCCTGCTGTTATTATCAATTCTTATTCCTGCATTTACCAGCAGTTTTGGAAATATCACCTGTTCGATATTGAGATATCCGGCAACATCGTTAATTCCTATTGGTGTTTGCGGGATATCCTGATTTGGTCTGTTGTCGAAATAGCTGTACCATGCATGACCGCTGAAACGCTGTAAATCGAATCCCGCAGTAATACTGTTTCCTGTAAAAAAGTTAAACGTCTGATACAGCAATATGCCAAACATGTTATCGGTTGAGTGGAAAAGATTATCGCGGGGATTGCTATTCGATTCGTATCCGTCGTTGATTCTGTGCGCTCCGAAGTTGTAGAAGAACTTAAATGCTCCGGATGTTTTATCGTACTTGTTTTCAATCGAAAACGAAGTCACTCCACGTGTAACGTCCGCGTCATTGTCTATTACCGGTTTATTAACTGGTCCAGGATTTGAGGCATCGAAATTTGTCAGACTCAAGTCCACAAATGCCTTCCAGTTTGCCGTAAAATCATATCCGAGTTTTCCGTAAGCGCTGTACTGGTTAAATTCCATATTTTCACGGATGCCATCGCTGTGATTGTAGCCAACCGACAGATAACTGCTGAATTTTCCCGAACGAACATGATTATTAATCTCCGAAGAAACAGTATTATACGAACCGTACATTGCTCTGAAATTCGTTTTAATTCCGTCTTCCATCTGTTTTTTAGTAATAATATTGACAACGCCTCCCAAAGCATTTGACCCGTAAAGCGCTGACGCGGGACCGCGTACAACTTCTACACGCTCAGCCATCATCGACTGGTACGCATCGGGCAAAGGATGTCCCATAAGTCCCATATATTGAGGATGCCCGTCAATCAACAGCAATACTCCAGTAGTCGGACTTCCTCCTACTCCTCTGATTTTCATTCCTCCGGCAGAACCATTGGATACTCCGTAGCCCATAATGCCACGTCCGGTGATAAACAATCCCGGAACTTCTTCGGCAATAATGGGTAACAGTGACTGTTCAAACCGGTTTTCAATTGTTTTGTTGCTGACAATGGTTACGCTCATGGGTAAATTCCGTATATTTGTCTCCGTACGTGAACCTGTTACAATAATCTCACTCAACTGCACGGAATCTTCAAGGGCTCGTGCAAAACCGTTCCCTATA
>JAISDK010000068.1 GCA_031264875.1 Prevotellaceae bacterium | reverse complement strand
TGGGCTTCGCAAGGCAGAGCCTTGCTTTTAACACGACGTAGTCTGGAGACTACGCCGAGCCGGTATTTTACGCTTAAATTGACGGCATTGACCCAGAGGGTAGGGGCAAGGCATGCCTTGCCCCTACAATAATGCACAATTGGGGATGCGCAAGCCTTTAGTCGGCTTTAGCTGACAGTAAACCCTTCGCCTGAAGGCGAAGGTCAGTTTAGTTTTTCTTCCCTAAAAACCTGAGTTCGGGATAAGAAGAGATATAAATCATTACGAATCGGATAGTTGTTGCCCGTAGGGCATACATATCAATAGAAAATAATTCTTTTCCCCTCTCGCAACCCGTAAGTGGATTGAACATCGCTAGTGTTCGTTATCGGATGGAAAATCTTTTCTATTGATATAGAAGCCCTATCGGGCTATTCTTATCCCGCACTCAGGTTCAGAGGTTTCAGGAACAAAAAAGCGCTGTGTATTTTTGATACAGGAGACTTCAGAAAGAAAAATACACAGTATATATATAATAATGAACATAAGATATTCATTTTTTTCAGCAGTAATTTTATATCTTTGCGCCCGCATATGTCAGAAAAAATAAGGAATAGTGATGATTAATACAGAACATATCAAGGAATTAGACGAACGCGCGTCAATCCTGAGGAGGTGTCTTTGACGTTGATGTCAAACGGATACGTCTGGAAGAAGAAGAGGAGAAAACCCATGCGCCCGATTTTTGGGACAATCCGAAAGAAGCGGAAATACAGTTAAAAAAAGTTGCTTCATTGAAATCGTGGACAGTTTCGTTCGACAAAGTAACGGAAGTTCTCGACGATTTGGCGGCGCTCTACGGTTTTTTCTGCGAAGAACCGGACGCCGAAACGGAACACGAAATAGAAGTCTGTTACCGCACTGCCCTGTCGCTGATCGAAGGTCTCGAAATGCGCAACATGCTTGGAGCGGAAGAAGACCATTTCGGAGCAATAATGAAAATCAATTCCGGAGCCGGAGGCACCGAAAGCCAGGACTGGGCTGAAACACTGATGCGGATGTACCTGCGCTGGGGCGAGCGCAACAGCTATAAAACTACAGTTATGGACATTCTCGACGGCGACGATGCCGGAATAAAATCCGTAACAATAGAATTTGAAGGCGATCTGGCCTACGGATTCCTGAAATCCGAAAACGGAGTACACCGTCTGGTACGCATTTCGCCGTTCAACGCGCAGGGAAAACGGCAAACATCATTCGCTTCGGTATTTGTATCCCCGGCAGTGGACGATTCGATAGAAATAACCATCAATCCCGCAGACCTCGAATGGGACACATACCGGTCGAGCGGAGCAGGCGGGCAAAACGTCAACAAAGTAGAAACAGGCGTCCGCGTGCGTCACATACCCACCGGAATCGTTGTTGAAAACACCGAAACGCGTTCGCAGTACAACAACCGCCAAAACGCCCTGCGAATACTGAAATCACACCTTTACGAAATGGAACTGCGCAGGCGACGGGAAATATCTGCCGAACTGGAAGGGAAAAAGCGGAAAATCGAATGGGGATCGCAAATCCGTAGCTACGTGCTGCACCCCTACAAAATGGTCAAGGATTTGAGAACCGGCTACGAAACCTCCAACACCCAGGCAGTACTCGACGGCGACCTGAACGAATTTATGAAAGCATACCTGATGCAGTCGGGTAACAGCGAAGAAGAATAGTTAAAATTAAAAACATTCACAGTTATGGGATTTTTAAGTGTCTTTTCAAAAGAAAAAAAGGAAAACCTGGACAGGGGACTGAAAAAAACAAAAGAAAGCTTTTTTGAAAAGCTGTCCAGAGCAGTAGCGGGACGGTCGAAAGTGAGCGACGAATTTCTCGACAATCTGGAAGAAATACTGATTTCGTCCGACGTCGGCGTAGAAACAACTCTGAAAATAATCGACCGCATCCAGAAAAGAGTCTCCCGCGACAAGTACATGAACACCGGAGAACTGAACGCAATACTCCGGGAAGAAATCGAAGCCCTTCTCGAAGAAAACGGCTCGGAAGACAGTGCGGCGCCATTTGACTTCTCGAAAAAGCCATGCGTAGTATTAGTAGTGGGAGTAAACGGAGTAGGGAAAACCACCACTGTCGGAAAAATCGCGGCACAGCTCAAAAACGACGGAAAAAAAGTATGCTTGGGAGCCGCCGACACCTTTCGCGCTGCCGCAGTCGAACAGCTGACCATCTGGTCGGAAAGAGCCGGAGTCCCCATCATCAAACAGAAACAGGGAGCCGACCCCGCCTCCGTAGCGTTCGACACAGTGAAGTCAGCCGTAGCCGGCGACATCGACGTAGCGCTCATCGACACCGCAGGACGCCTGCACAACAAAATCAACCTGATGAACGAACTCTCCAAAATCTGCAAAGTAATACGGAAAGTCATACCCGACGCGCCGCACGAAGTACTGCTTGTGCTCGACGGTTCAACAGGACAGAACGCCTTCCAGCAGGCAAAGGAATTTACCCGGGCTACAAACGTAACATCCATGGCCCTTACCAAGCTCGACGGAACGGCAAAAGGAGGAGTCGTCATCGGCATCTCCGACCAGTTCAAAATTCCCGTAAAATTCATAGGCGTCGGCGAAGGAATCGACGATCTCCAGATATTCAGAAAAAAAGAATTTGTCAATTCCCTCTTTGGATCATAAAACAGTGTATTAACAAACTAAAAATATAGAAACATGCTAAGTGCAGAAACAATTGCCGGTTATTTAAACGGCAGCATAGAAGGCGATCCTTCAACCACAGTCGCGGGCGCTGCCCGCATAGAACAGGGAAAACCCGGAACCCTCTGTTTTTTCGCCAACCCGAAATACGAAAAATACGTATATACTACCAAAGCATCCGTCATTTTGCTTAACCGGAATTACGAACTCAAAGAACGTATCTCCCCGACAATTATCCGCGTGGACAATGCCTACGAAGGAATAGCCTCCGTACTCGGACTGTTCGAGCAGGAAAAAGCGGCAAACAAAAAAGGACGGGAAGCCTACGCGGTTGTATCATGGCGGTCGAAAAAAGGCAAAAACTGTTACATCGGCGCCTTTGCATACATCGCCCGCGGAGCACGACTCGGCAACAACGTCAAGATCTATCCGCACGTTTACATAGGCGAAAACGTCACAGTGGGCGACAACACAGTGATATACTCAGGAGCGAAAATCTATCACGGATGCGTTGTCGGTTCCAACTGCATCATCCACTCCAACACCGTTATCGGCGCCGACGGCTTTGGCTTTGCCCCGCAGGCAAACGGCGAATACCGCAAAATTCCGCAAATCGGAAACGTCGTTATCGGCGACAACGTGGAAATAGGAGCCAACGTAGCCATCGATCGTTCAACAATCGGCTCGACAATAATCGGTTCGGGCGTCAAGCTCGACAATCTCATACAGATAGCCCACAACGTTGAAATAGGAAAAAACACCGTCATTGCAGCACAGACAGGCATAGCAGGCTCGTCGAAAGTAGGCGAAAACTGCGTCTTTGCCGGTCAGTCGGGCGTAGTGGGGCATATAAAAATAGGTAACAATGTCACCATCGCCTCCAAAACCGGAGTATCCAACAACGTCGCCGACGGGAAAACCATGCTGGGATTTCCAAGCATGGAAGCATCGAAATACAAACGTTCGTTCGTCATCTTCCGCAACCTGCCCGAACTGAAAGCCGAAGTCGAGAAACTGGTAAAAAAAGTAATCGCCCTGGAAAGCAGTCAAAACACTAAAACAGGTGAATAGAAAAATAACAATAGCCATCGACGGATATTCGTCCACCGGAAAAAGCACCATAGCAAAAGCCATAGCACGCCGATTACGCTACATCTACGTCGATACGGGAGCAATGTACAGAGCCGTCACGCTGTTTTGCATACAGAACGGACTGATCGACCCTTCGGGACAAATCTCCGACAGGCTGAAATCCATGCTGCCGGCGATAAACATCGAATTTCGCAGATCCAACAGCACGGATACCGCAGAAACCTTCCTGAACAGCGTAAACGTGGAAAAGGAAATACGCTCGATGGAAACCTCAAGCCACGTAAGCGCAGTAAGCGCAATACCCGAAGTCCGCAAAATGCTGGTTGGGCAACAGCAGCTTATGGGACGGCACGGAGGAATCGTGATGGACGGACGGGACATAGGAACAGTAGTATTTCCCGACGCCGAACTGAAAATATTCATGACCGCATCGCCCGAAATCAGAGCCTTGCGGAGATTCACCGAACTGCAAGCCCGCAACGAAAACGTAACCCTGGAGGAAGTGCGGAAAAATATCGAAGAACGCGATTTCAGCGACACTCACAGGGATACCAGCCCACTGAAACAGGCTGAAGACGCCCTCGTGCTCGACAACAGCAGCATGACGCCCGAAGAACAGCTGGAATGGTTGTACGAAAAAGTCATGGAAATTTGTGAATAAAATTACAGTAGAAACAGACAGTCTCTCCGGATTTTGCTACGGAGTAATCCGCGCCATAGAAACAGCCGAAAGAGAACTGGAAAAAAACGGAGTACTGTTTTCGCTGGGCGAAATAGTACACAACAACGTCGAGGTAAACAGACTGAAAAGCAAAGGCCTCAAAACCATTTCCCGTGAAAATATCAGCAGCGTGCATCCACGCAAAATACTTATCCGCGCTCACGGCGAACCTCCCGAAACATACAGCATCGCCCGAAATGCCGGCATGGAGATAATCGACTGCACATGTCCCGTAGTGCTTAAACTGCAGGAGCGCATCAAGCGCGCATACGGCGAAGCCCTGCAATGCGGCGGCGCCGTAGTCATCTTCGGAAAAAAGGGACACGCCGAAGTCAACGGTCTGGTAGGGCAAACGGAAGGCAATGCCATCGTCATCGAAAACATCGACGAAGTAAGCCGGATCGACTGCACCCGTCCCGTCTTTCTGTTTTCACAGACAACAAAAAACGTCGAAGGATTCGAGGAACTCCGCAAAACCATAGCCGATAAAATCGAACAGTCGGGCGGCGACACCTCCATGCTCAAGGCATACAACACCGTCTGCCGGCAAGTATCGGGACGGAAACCGCACCTCGAAGAATTTGCACGCCAACACGACGTCATTGTCTTTGTAAGCGGAAAACAGAGCTCCAACGGGAAAGTGCTGTACCGGAGCTGTAAGAATGCAAATCCAAACTCGTATTTCGTCGAACAGGCAGACGACATCAACCCCGAATGGTTCTCGGGATGCAGCACCGTAGGAGTCTGTGGCGCGACATCAACCCCGAAATGGCTGATGGAAGAAATAGCTAAAATAATCAGAGAAGGCAACTTTTTGTAACAGCCCGATAAAATGTATCAAAAGAAAACAGTATTTGTCAAACAGAAACATGCAGTTTATTGTTATTGTAGTTTAGAGAATTATAAAAAATATGATTCACACGGAGAAAAAAAATTGGCAATGATAATTTTAGTTAATACCTTTGTGCCTCAAAGTTAAAAACGTTAATGAACACAAGTTTTTTCTACATGGAATTGGGTTTTGAACGGTTGATAAACTGTTCTAAAATAGCTTCCGCCCACCCCGAATACCGGGAACTGGGGAAAATCGGAGCAGACAAAGTTTATTTTTCGGGTGACTGTCCCGTGATACTATTCAAGGAAATACCCTTTTTCTATGAACAGACGTTGAGAGAAGTCGCGGAAATCCAGCGTAAAGTATGGAACTATCGTAAAGTGATGTTTCTGTACGTCATGACATACACGGAAATCAGAATCTACAACTGTTACGAAAAGCCCAAATACCTTATGCCCGACGACAACGTCTATGAAGAACTTACAACATACGAAATTTTCAAAACACAGAAAACCGACAAGGAAGGCAAAGCCATGCTGACCGAACTGTTCTCGCAAACCGGAGTGGATAGCGGACTGCTATGGACAAAACCCGACATCTGTCAAAAAATCAATCTACAGAGACGAATAGACCGCTTCCTTACACAGTGCCTCGCGAAAACAGCCGACATACTCGGCCGCGATATAAAAAACACGGAAACCGTACATGCCCTGCTGATTCGTTCGCTTCTAATACTCCACCTCGAAGACCGGGGCGCCGCCGACGCAGCGCTGCTTTACAGCCGGATAAAGTCCGGAGCGGAAAGCTATTTCGACATACTGGACGACGCGGACGCCAGCTACAGGCTGTTCGACGAACTGTACAGTCATTTTAATCTCAGCATATTTCCCGTCACCGACGACGAGCGGCAAACAGTTACAGCCGCACACCTGCAAACAGTCAAAAGCTGCTTCACCAGCGGCGACGCGGCAGTAAGTCCGCAACTGTACGGAAACTGGAGAATCTTCGACTTCAGCCTCATTCAAACCGAAACACTGAGCGAAGCATACGGCAGCTTTATCGGGGAATTGAAGGACAAAAATGATAAGGGGCAGTTCCATACGCCATTCTCCCTGGTAGAACTCATGCTTAACGACAGGCTGCCCGTAAAGAACGAAACAAATCACAGCGTTAAAGTGATCGACACGTCGTGCAATTCGGGCATTTTCCTCGTTGAAAGCTACAGGCGGCTAATACAGCGCCGGAAAAATGCCAGTCCCCGCAGTGAAATCTCATATACGGAACTGAAGGATATTCTGCTCGGCAACATCTTCGGAATAGACGCCGACCCGCTGGCCATTAAGATTACAGCATTTTTTCTCACCCTGACACTGATTGGACAACTCGACTGCCAAACGCTGTGGATAAGCAAAGAATACCGGATGCCATGCCTTACCGGATACCACGACGACGATGTTCTACGCAACAGCCGGGAAGCAAACCTGCAATGCAAGGACATTTTCGGCGATACAGATGCGGAAACACTCCCAGCATTTACCGGCAAAGCCGACTTGCTGATTGGCAATCCCCCGTCGGGAACCGACCATATCAGCTCCGCAATCAGAAACTACCTCAACAAACGAAAATATGCCCAGGAAAAAGTACTCGCATTTATGGACCAGGCAACCCGGTTTGTAAACAACGAAGGAACAGTGGCGCTTATATTCAACGCAAAAATTCTGACAAACACAAACAAAAGCTACCGCAATTTCAGAAAATGGCTGTTCAACAGCACATGTGTCGAAAGAATTTACAACTTCTCCATCTTCAGGAAAACAAAAAAGGACAACGTCGGGCAGCTCTTCATTCCGACAGCAATACCCGTATGTATTGCATACTATAAAAAGACATTGCCGAACAGCGTCCCCAGCACAGTTGAGTATTACGCCCCGCAAACCTGCGTACAGTCAAACCTCATTGACAGTCTGGTGATCGACAGCGCCGAAATAAAATTCCTGCCAAGACACGAATGTCAAAAGCCGGACACCAAAATCTGGAAAATAGCAATGTGGGGCAATGTTCATGACTTCCGCCTGTTCCTGCTGCTGAACGACAAGGCTTCAACAAACCTGAAAACCTGTCTGAAACAGGACAAGTGGCGACATGCCACCGGACTCAACGGCGACAGCAAGCACAAAGACTTCGCTCCCGACGCAATTCTCGAAACAAAAGAAATATGCCGGTACTACACCTCCGGCAGCGCCGCCACTCCCAACGAAAAATATTACAGGAAAATCGACCGCCGCCTGTTTCAGCCGCCGTTTATCGCCGTCAAAAAAGGACAGAAAGACGGACGACAGGCAACGCAAGTCACAGCTTCCTATATCGATTCCCCGGCATACTGCAAAAGCGGCGTCTTTATCATAAACAAGGACGGCGACGATACCCGGGACATGAAAAAAAGTCTGGTCGCCTTTTTCAATTCCGACCTGGCAACATACTGCCTGTTTCTTTCAACATCATCGTGGGGAATCGAAAGAGACCAGATAATGCTTAACGAGTATCTGGAACTGCCGGCATTTTTCCGGAGCACCGACGACCTGTCCGCTATTGCAAAGCTGTTCGACGAACTGGCTGACGAGCTGAAACAGAAACTCCCCGATCCTGATTTCATCCTGCAAAAGGAAACCGAAATAAACAGAACGCTGGAAAAAATAGTGGGTTTGACGGAAAAAGACCAGATCCTGATTCAGGATACCCTTAAATTCAGCCTCAGCCTGCTTGAACAGGGCGAAAATTCAGTCGGATTCTCCCGAACTTCGAGAAAGGAAAACGAAGCATACGCCCGGATGATCGGCAGCGAGCTGAATGAAATTCTGCAACATTCGCCCGGCAAAGTCAATATTGCCATTTACGACGTCCGGGACACCGACCCTCTCAACATGGTAGCGCTGTCGTTCGGAACAGCCGCAAAGAGCGCCGCCTTCAAAAACAGGCAGGATTTCGCCCGAACACTGAAGATGCTCAACTCTCGCTCGCTGCAGCAGAAAGAGCCTAACCTCTATATCCGTAAACACTGCAGATGCTACGACGGAAATATCATATATCTCGTAAAGCCCAATCAAAAACGTTTCTGGACACGCTCGCAGGCAAT
>JAISDK010000255.1 GCA_031264875.1 Prevotellaceae bacterium | reverse complement strand
CGTCACTCCATTTTCATATCGTACAGCTTGCGTTTTTGCCTGTAGTTGTTCATCGTCAGTCTATTTCTTATTTACGTTTAAAAATATTGTATTTCAATATACAGTAAATTGCCCGGAATCCGTCTTTCCACACAATTTTTTTCCCTTCGGCATAAGTTCGTCCGCAGTATGAAATCCCTACTTCGTACAAGTGCAGATTCTTGATACGCGCGACTTTGGCAGTAATTTCCGGCTCGAAACCGAAGCGGTTTTCATGAATACTGATGTTTTTTATAATGTCAGCGCGAAACAGCTTGTAGCATGTTTCCATATCGGTAAGATTATGGTTAGTAAACATATTGGAAATAAATGTCAGCAGTTTATTTCCTATCGTATGCCAGAAAAAGAGTACCCTGTGAGGATTCCCCCCTACAAAACGCGAACCGTAAACCACATCCGCACCCATCATCAACACCGGTCTCAGCAGCAGGTGATAGTCGTCGGGATCGTATTCCAGATCGGCATCCTGAATTATAACATAATCGCCTCGCGCATGCTCAATCCCCCTGCGTATAGCGGCGCCCTTGCCCGCATTGACCGGTTGAGTAAACAGTCGGATATCAGTCCCGGCATGAGCAGCAATATAGCGTTCAACAATCTCAACCGTATTGTCTTTCGAACAGTCGTTCACAATAACGACTTCCTTTTTAATGCTGCCGGTTAGAACGGCTCCACAAATTTTGTCCAGTATCAAATGAATTGTCGCAGCTTCATTGTATGCCGGGATAATTATGGACAGAGTTTCGATTTTATTCATAGGAATGATGCTATTTCGAGTAAAGCAAAAGACCTTTGTGGAAAGAAGCGCTCTTTCCTTAAAGGTCTTAAATACAGTATAAAAAACAGAATAGCCCCTGATGCCGGTTTTACCCCGTATATTCGTAAGTCACATGAAATAAACAAATGAAGCAAAATGTTATTCCAGTGGCTTTTTTTCGCTATATTAGCGCGCGCACGGGCTATTTTCTTTCTTTCTTTCTTTCTTTCTTTCTTTCTTTCTTTCTTAAAAATTATGTTAAAACAATCGGCAAAGCGGAAAACCTGAAAGGCGCACAAAATCTCTTCAATGTTTTGTACAGTAAAGCCGCATATACAAAATGGTTTAAATCTACTCATATAGCTTTTGTATCAATAAAAATTCAATCCGTTCACGCGGCAAAAGTAGCGATTATTTATTACATAAACCGAATTTGATTAAAATATCCTGTTTATAACACCGATTTTTGTTCGTCAGGAAATAAAATTTTATGAAAGATTAACACACTTTAAAAATAAGGAGCAATAATTTCCGCATCTCCCTTATTTCAAAAAAAATAAATTACTTTTACACGGATTCAATAAACAAAATTTGTTCTTTTATTGTTGATTTTAAAAATATTAATAAATTTTATATGAAAAAGGTACTGTTATATTTTATCGTTTCGGTGATTATGATTCCGCAAACGAAAGCCGATGAAGGCATGTGGCTGTTGCCCCTCATCGAAAAGCTGAACATCAGGGATATGAAAAAAGCCGGATTCAAACTGTCTGTCAAGGATATTTACAGTATAAATTCCTCAAGTATAAAGGACGCCATCGTCATCTTCGGAGGTGGCTGTACCGGCGAAATCATATCCGACCAGGGACTGGTGCTAACCAACCACCACTGCGGATACGGCGCTATCCAGCAGCACAGCAGCGTTGAAAACGACTATCTTAAAGACGGATTCTGGGCGAAAAGCAAATCCGAAGAAAAACCGACGCCCGGACTGTCGGTTCAGTTTCTCGAACGCATCGAGGACGTGACAAGTCAAATAGCGCCCGCGCTAACAGGCATCACCTCGGAAAAGGAACGTTCCGAAATCATAGCCACGCTGTCGGACAGCATTGCCGGGAATGTAAAAGGCCGCAGGCCACACATTCGCGCATACGTGTCGCAGATGTTTGGAGGCAACGACTTTTATCTCGTTGTTTACAAAGTTTACCCCGACGTCCGGCTCGTTGGAGCGCCACCCTCGTCGATAGGCAAGTTTGGCGCCGACACCGATAACTGGATGTGGCCCCGTCACACAGGCGACTTTTCCATTTTCAGAGTATATGCCGATTCCGACGGCAATCCGGCAGACTATTCCGGAAACAACGTGCCTCTGCATCCGAAACATCACCTGCCAATATCGCTGAAAGGCTTCAAAGAAGGCGATTTTGCCATGATCATGGGATTTCCCGGACGCACGCAACGCTACATGACTTCGTGGGAAGTGGACGAGCGAATCTCGATAACCAATGCCGGCATGATAAAAATAAGGGGAATCCGTCAGGAACTGATGATGGAAGACATGCTCGCCGACCCCAAAGTAAAAATACAGTACGCCACGAAATACAGCGGGTCGAGCAACTACTGGAAAAATTCCATAGGAATGAACAGAGCGCTGAAAAAACTGAAAATCATCGACCGCAAGCAGGCGCAGGAAGCACAGTTTGCAAGCTGGGCAGCCGCCGATTTGCGCAGAAAGGAAAAGTATGGCGACGCTTTGCCGCTGATTGAATCGGCCATAAAAGAACGGGCAAAAAACCTGTATGCAAAGCAGTACCTTTCGGAAACAGCCCTGCGGGGAAGCGAAATAATATCGCGGGCTTCCGATTTCGTTCGTCTCTACAATTTACTTAAAGACAATAAAACGTCGGAAGTTCAGATCGAGAGCAGCGCGCATAAAAAGGAAATGGACAATTTCTTCAAAAACTACAGTCGGTCCACCGACAGGAAAATATCAGCGGCAATGCTGAAACTTTACTGCGACAACGTCCCGCAGGAAGACCGACCCGACATTTTCAATGACATATACAGTGAATACGCCGGCGATTTCGAAAAATATATCGACAGCCTGCTTTCCGGCACATTTTTGCTGGACAGGGAAAAAGTCTCGACATTCCTCGACAGTCCCGCAACCGAAACGCTGGACAACGACATAGCCTTCAAGCTGGCATATTCAATTTTGCAGAAAATGGAGAAATTTCGGCAGGAGGACGAAAACAGTTCCCTGAAATACAGGGAAGGACACCGTAAATATGTAGCCGGCCTGCGGGAAATGAACGAAGGCATACGTCCTGTTTATCCGGATGCAAACTCGACCATGCGAATGACCTACGGCAAAATATCGGGCTATGAACCGCAAGACGCCGAATATTTCGACTGTGTGACCACTGCCGGGGGAATCCTCGAAAAGGAAGATCCCGATAACTGGGAATTTGAAGTGCCGGCAAAGCTGAAACAGCTTGTTGAAACGAAGGACTTCGGAGACTATACAATGAAAGACGGACGTCTGCCGGTCAATTTTATTTTCGGAGGCGACATTACGGGCGGAAACTCCGGAAGTCCGGTACTGAACGGAAAAGGCGAACTGATCGGTACCGCTTTCGACGGCAACTGGGAGGCCATGAGCGGAGATATTGCCTTTGAATCCAACCTGCAAAGATGCATCAACCTTGACATCCGATATACTCTGTTTGTGATCGACAAGTATGCAGACGCGAAATATCTGATTGACGAAATGACGATAATTAAATAATATAGATTGATATGAAACTGCTTCCATTGTACGATTTGCTGCATGAAATCAGCCGCCTGTTTATTGCGGGCAGCAAATTTGCGAAAAATGATCCCCGCCTGCTGAAACAGGTAGCTGTATTCAACAGGCTGGGCGAGAAATCGGCGATATTCAAAAAAATAGCCGAAGATATCGAAGCTCTTGCCGGTGCAGACCCTGCCGATTCTTCGGCAAAACTGCTGGACATAAGTACGCTTCTGTATTCCATGCTGTACACGCAGAGCGATACCGCAGATGCGGAACAGCAGGAAACGAAGCCGGCGCCCGTCATGGCGCTGAACGACGTCCGTACTGACAAATCCTATCTGGAGCTCAAACCGCTAATCGAAGCTCTCGTCATGCAGAAAGGAGGGCGGCTGGGCCGTGTGAAATCGGCTTTTGAAAACGGTCTCTGCGACGATTTCAGAATTTACCGCCTGCTGGACGCCGCTCTGGCCGACCGTTATACCGAATTTGCCGACTACCTGGAAAATACTGTCATCCCGTCAATCGGTAAACCGATAATACCGTTTATAGTAAACGGCTTCAGTTACGACGGGAAAATGGAAAATATCCGCAGATTCAGATTACTGTATCGGCTGGGCTACTCCGGAATAAGCGGGATGGTCGATGAGATTCTTACAGGAAACTCCGTAGCAATGCAGGTGGAAGCGGTGAAAACACTGGGCAACGACCCGAAAAACGAGGAACTGTTAATCAAACTGTCCAGCGACAGACAAAAGTCGATAAGACTGGCCGCTTACAGGGCTATGGCAGACTTGAATACGGAAACAGTACAAAGCGTTCTGGTGGAACTGTTCGTTTCGGGCAGGAAGAAACAGGATGTTTCTGAGCTTGGCGAAATACTGAAAATCAAGCTGTCGGATAAATTTATTCCCGTGCTGCTGGAAAAGGCTAAAGCCAGCTGCGACAAATGTATGGCGCTGGACAAGTCCACGGACAGTAAGGCTGTAATCGACGCTTTTGAAGCGCTGAGAATAGACATGAGTCCGCTGATTAACAATACAGGCAGTGATGTGCTGACGTTTTACAGAGAGATGTTTACCGACAAAAGATATGCCAGCCTGTCGAAAATCGCCGAATCAAAAGCCTGTCGCATACCGGGACTGATTGCGGACGCTGTGGCTAAAAGTCTGGGAAATACGAAAGAGGAACGCGAATGTCTGAAGTTTCTGTCCAACAAATCATGCCGCGATGAATTTCGCGTAAAATGAGATAATACATTTATAGGCCTTTAACTTGGAACAAAGAGATACTTATTCAGTTGCTTAAAATTTAAATGTGTTTGCCATATTTTTTTTCAAAAATATTTGCCGGATAAAATTTTTGTTTACTTTTGCACCCGGTTTATGGATGCTTAATAATATGTAAAGACATCGAAACTATTTGAAATATTTGTATTTAATGTGATTTTGACAGACATGGGAATTTTAATACTATACGAGAGTTTCCTGTCTCCAGCCGGAGACAAAGATAA
>JAISDK010000045.1 GCA_031264875.1 Prevotellaceae bacterium | reverse complement strand
CAGTCAGCAACGAAAAACTCGCCATCTTTGGCTTTAATCATATCCGTTATGCAGATATAATCTTCGTTATTTATCTGTATAACGGTTACTTCAGTGTCTTTTACATTTATCTTTGCCATATCTTGTCTTTTAATTAATTTTATATTTTTTCGCGACAAAGGTAAACAAAAAATCCGTTGAAAAGTCATTTTTTTATTATAATTTTTGCAAGGAAAGCATTCCACATGCGGCAAAAATATCTTCGCCTCTCGAAGAGCGAATTGTAGTTAACAGTCCTTTGGAGTTCAGATAATTCTTGAAATTTTCCATTGTCGATTCATCTGATGGCGAGAAAGGGCTGTCGGGTATTTTATGGAACCGTATCAGGTTTATTCTGAAATCGTGTCCGGATAGCAGTTTAACGAGAGCCATTGCATGTTTTTGGGAATCGTTTACGCCCGCAAACATGATGTACTCAAAACTGATTCTGCGTTGTGTATACTTGTCGTTTTCAATCAGTTTGAGAACCTCTTTTATTGGAAAGGCTTTTTGCGCCGGCATCAGCTTGCGGCGTTCTTCATCGAATGGGCTGTGGAGACTGATTGCAAGCCGGCATTGACTGTTTTTCAGGAATTTTTCCAGCCCGGTCAATATGCCGATTGTAGAAACTGTTATCCTTTTGTGACTCCAGCCGATACCATACTCGGAAGTGAGAATTTCCAGACTTTTCAACACTTCGTCGATATTGTCCATAGGTTCTCCCATACCCATAAATACTGCATTTGTAAGCTTGTCCTTTTCAGGCAAACTCCATATTTGATTAAGTATTTCTCCGGAACTCAGATTGGTTTTAAACCCCTGTAGACCCGTCATGCAAAAACGGCAAGCCATACGACAGCCTGCCTGCGAAGAGATGCACAGTGTCGCCCTGTCGATTTCGGGAATATATACCGATTCCACAAAATTGCCGGAGTTCAACCTGTACAGGTATTTTTTTGTACCATCCGACGAGATATGCACATCTATCGGAGGATAAACTCCGGTTTCGTATTCTGATGACAACATTTCCCGAGCCTTTTTCGACAGATTGGTAATTTCGTTTATGTCCGATATACCTTTTTTATATAGCCAGTCGGCTATCTGTTTTCCCGAAAAGGCGGGCAGTCCTTTTTCACTGGCGCTCGCAACAAGCTCTTCCAATGTTTTTCCAAAAAGCGATTTCATATCAATTTCTCCGCTTCAATCTTTATTGTGCCCAGATTGATTTCATTGTACAGACTTCAAGAAATGGTATTTCCGGATTGTTACCCCAGAAAACAAATCCCTCGCGACTATTCTTCGAGGGGCTTCTTTGCATCGAATACGAATAAGAGCCATCATCAATGAAAACCTCAACCGAAGTTTTGTCAATAATCATAACTACGGACAATTCCATGGAAGTTGGGTCTTCGGGCGAATAGAATACTCTATTTATTAAATTGAAATTCACATCGTAATCGAGCAGATGCTGTCCGTCCAGACTTATTCCGGCGCTTGTTGCATGCGAGAGCTTGATACGGGTTTTGATTTGCAGACAAGCGGAATGTTCGATTGATTCGAGACAGCTATTTGCCTCGTCGACAGTCAGATTATTCCATGTATGGCAATTTTCGGAGAGGCTGTCAATTTCCTTTACGGGATTGCTGAACAGCCTGATTCCATTTTTCGTTGTACGCAGACTGAGTTCCGTTGGCAGGAGCATCATCATATTGAACGGCATGTTGTTGGACGAGATTCTGCCCCAGCCGATTTGTATCTTTCGTCCGTCGGATGCGGGAATGTCTGTAAATGTTTGAGCGGCGTATATCGCTCCCGTTGTGTAGTAGTGTTTTCCGCTTTCAGGAGTGAATTTTTTACCGTCGAACTGTCCGATCATGTAAGTTCCCGAAGCGCCATACATTACCCAGCGTGTATTGTCGGGGTCTCCGTTTACCGGCAGTTCGAACAGGTCGGGACACTCCCAAAAACCTGTTACATGACTTTCGAATGTCCAGCTTTTGAGATCGCTTGAATTGTAAATAGAATGTCCGTCGCGTTCATTAAGAACCATCACCCAATTTTTTGAAGGCGTATGCCGGAACACTTTCGGGTCGCGCGTATCCTTGCTGTTCCATTTTTCTTTTGAATCGATGACCGGATTGTTTGTGTATTTTGTCCATGTTCTCCCTTTATCAAGACTGTATGCCAAGCACTGTACCTGTCTTTCAGGGCTGTCGGCTGTATAAATCGCCACCATTGCCGGCGTTTTTCCGGCATTGAATCCTGCCGTATTGTCATAGTCAATCACCACCGAACCGGAAAACACGGCGCCTGATTTGTCGGGATAAAGCGCAACAGGCAATTCTTCCCAGTGAATCAAATCTTTGCTAACAGCATGTCCCCAATGCATGTTTCCCCATTCGCGTTCGTATGGATTGTGCTGATAGAACAAATGATACTCGTTTTCGTAGAATATCAGTCCGTTCGGATCGTTATTCCATCCCCGTCGCGACGAAAAGTGCAACTGAGGACGGTTTGTTTCCCTGTAAAGACTGTCGGCTCCGGCTATCCTGTCATCCTGATAGATTTTGCTCAATCCAGCCGGATCGCCGTCGAAATCAATATGTACGGTCTTACCCAGATATGCACTCATATCGCAGAATACCCAGTACTCGGGTTCTGCCGACAAACGTATTACAAATGTTCTGTCGTGACAACCGTTTACACTGAACGACATTTGCTTTTGTTCGACTTTTTGCGAAACGGGCAAGTTAAGATATCGCTTGCTGATTTCGATATTCAAATCGCCACCATAAACGGCATTTGTACAGAATAATAATATCAGTGAAAACATACTTTTAATAATGCTTATGTTTAAATGTTACCGCTAATTGACTCGGTTATTAATCGTATAAATAATATCTTTTGCGACTTCCTTTATTTTTAATGCTATGCTACTATTTATTTCTCCCGCTTTCAGTGGCTCCAGAATGTCCTTTTTATATTTTGTATCCAGAATTTCGAAAAGCAGTTTTTCAAAATACTTTACTTTGTCGGGAGCGATTCCGGTGAGAAGATTATTGATGCCGCAGAATATTATCGCTATCTGTTTTTC
>JAISDK010000016.1 GCA_031264875.1 Prevotellaceae bacterium | reverse complement strand
TTCTAAGTTAGTGAATCCCGGGAGATTAAACAAATATTTAAGACTATTAATTCACTGGCTTTTAATTATTTAACATAAATGAATCATGGTGCCGCTACTACTGATTCGCATTACTAATTACCTGAAATGGGAAAAAACAAAAGCGTTGAATCTCGGGATTGATTTTTCTATCCTGAATAATCGCCTGTCCGGCACGCTGGATTATTATGATATGAAGACAAACGATTTGTTGCTGACACGCAGTTTGCCTACTATTATCGGTTACAGCAGCGTGATGTCTAATATGGGAGAGCTGGAAAACAAGGGCTTTGAGATGACGCTTAACAGCCGGAATATGCAACAGGAAAATTTCGAATGGAACTCCACGTTTACACTTTCCCTGAACCGGAATAAAATCAATCACCTGTATGGGGATATCGTGAATCTGTTAGATGAGAACGGCCATGTTACCGCACAAAAGAAGCCGACGATATCAGTAACGGCTGGTTTATCGGACAGGCGATAGACCGGATATGGGATTATAAATTCCTGGGTATCTATCAGCTCAGGGAAGAAGAAACGGCCAAATCATTCGGTAAGGAGCCGGGCGACACAAAATTGTCGGACGTGGACGGCAATGGTGTCTCTACCCAGGAAGATAAGGTTTTCCAGGGATATACGAAACCCCGTTTCCGGTTAGGCTTGCGGAATGATTTCACCCTGTTCGGAGACTTTAGCGTATATTTCTTTATACGGGCGGATCTTGGACATGACGGTAAGAATGACCTGCTGGTACATACCAGTCAGACAGATGACCACCGGAATGCGTACGCGCTTCCGTACTGGACGCCGGATCATCCGACGAATCGGACGACGAGGCTGAATACGGCCAATACCCCGGGCTTTAGCATTTATGAATCGCGCGGTTTTGTACGCTTGCAGGATCTCTCGCTGTCGTATCGTTTGCCCGGCAAGATAACCGGCAGATTCCGGCAGGGAGACTGCCGGGTATATATCAGTTCACGGAATTTATGCACTTTTACCAAATGGTCGGGCTGGGATCCCGAATCGGGTAATACGCCTATGCCGAGGATGTTTACTTTTGGAATTGATGTCACATTATAAAAAGAAACAGGAATGAAAAAAAGAATATATATTGCATGCTTATCCATCGGGTTACTGGTGTCATGCGGGGATGATTTTTTAGAGATAAGACCGTTATCCATTTATACGCCGGAATTGATTTACATTGATCAGGCCGGATTTGAAGGTGTGCTGGTCACTTTGCGGAAAAACCTGCGGGTTGATTTCTATGGGGAGGCCGGCAGTCTGTCTTCCGGGTTAATATCGTCCGACCTTGCCATATCGGCCAATAAAGCGCAGGATGCGATTCATAATTTTGATACGCAGGTTTTGCCGACGGGAACGGGGAGTAACTATAATTTTCATGAAGTATGGACTCGCGGATATAATCAGCTCCACAATATTTTATATATGGCTAAAAACAAGTGATTTACAAAGCAGTAACTGTCTACATAAATCTGAGATAGACAATAACAGACAGTTATTTATGTTTTTCTCCTTTTATTGATCAATTAGTGTCGCAGCAAAAAAATCAAACAAAATAGCACGAAGACAAAAAGAAATTATTATGCCACATCTGAATGATTGTTGTGGTGATTTAACAAAAAAATGGTATGTCGAATACTCAATCAGGAACCCGCAGTCCGGGAAAATGGAACGGATTTGGATTTATGATGAAATTAATCCGTTTTCGACATTCCGTGAACGTTTTGATTTTTCTTAAAAGATCATAAAGCAATTTTCAGAGCAAATAAAAGCCGAAAGTATATCCTTCAGGAATTTGTAGAATATGAAGATTTGTTGTTATATGATAGCGAAAGTAGCTTTACCAGGAAAAGAAAAGCGAAAGCCGGTAACATAAAAATATATTTATCGGATTTCCTGCACATCAAAAAGCTTGAAGTAAACAAAAAAAGTTTTGAGACATACAATCAAAACTCCGTTTATTTTGCCTGTACGCTGAAAAGAACAATATAATAGACAAACCGGTTACACAATATACGAATGAAATAATAACAAATTTCTTGCGCGATCTGGTTAATAGAAAAAAACTGTCCTGAAAATCAATCGAAAAATATGAGCAGATACTTCATTCGTTCTTTAAATACCTGAATAAGAAGAAAGCGGTAAACGAAAATCCGGTATGTGATATACCCAAAATCGGCATAATAAAAGATGAAGTGCCAGCTGCTATTCCTGCCTATATGCGTATTATGTTTAAAAAGGAATTTGAGCCGCGTGATCCACAATTATGGATGTTTATCTGTTTCATCTATTATATGGCTATCCGGTCGGGACAAGAGTTGCGACTAGTTGCGACTGATACTTCTGAATCGGATTGATTATGATGTACGGAAAATTCTTATTTCGAATTACTGCTGGTGCGATAATTTGTCAAACGATTTAACATTAAAATAATTCGAGTTCTTTGACATTTTGATTGAATTGACGATGTTCTGTGAGAAGTTCGCGGATTGAAGTTTTGTCG
>JAISDK010000271.1 GCA_031264875.1 Prevotellaceae bacterium | reverse complement strand
TTGAATGAATTTATTTTTGGATTATTTGGATTATTTGGTATTTTTGAAAGTACCGTTGAAAGAGGGTATGAAATAGAATCAAATTTTGGTATTATCAGTACTGCGTTTTTTTCTATTTTGGGAATTATAAAAACACTTGGGAAACATAAAGCTGACACAGATAGCACAGGTAAAGTTAGCATACGCACATTCTTTTCCATAGGATTATTTATCTCATTTTTCCTTCCATGGGTAAATTTTAATTGGGGAGATTTTTCCATTTTTTCTTTAAGCGGTTATGATATTCCGTTGTCAAGAAATTTGAAAAATATTATAGAAACTTTATCTCAGGATAATACTCCGGTACATATCTACATTATGTCTCCATTATTGTATTTAATACCCGTATTTGCCGCATATAACATTTTCACAGATTTTACTCAATCTAAAAAGTTGATATTCTTAAATGAATTTATTGCAGGAATAATTGTATCTATTATTATTTTTGCTTTAGTCTCAGAAGCAGGAAGAGGTATATCTTTGACATTAGGTTTATACACCACCCTGATTTTTTCTGTCTTAGGTCTTTTTTCAAAGTATTTTTCATCATCATATAAATTTCCTGCCTTACAAAACAAAGGAACAGGATCAGTGCAAAAAGGCATGTTATATCAGGAAGCGGGCAATTATTCCGAAGCTTTTATATACTTTTATGAGGCGGCAAAGCAAAATGATACGATTGCGCATAACAGACTGGGCGAACTGTATGAAAAAGGCTTGGGCGTGGAGAAAAATATAAACATGGCTTTGAAATGGTACGAAAAAGCGGCAGCGCTTGGAGACGAAGAAGCAAAAATGAGAATGGAAATATTAAAGGAGGAAATAAACAGATGATTAAATTTACAATTAAATCCTTGGCAATATGTTTTTTGTGTCTTATTGTCATATCGTGTTCAGACAGTCCGGGTCTGGAATTAATCCCCGTAAGTTCCGGTGGAAGTTGGGCTTATATTAACAAAAAAGGAGAGAATGTAATCAGTCCGCAGTTTGCCGACGCCGACCTTTTCCGCGACGGACTTGCAAAAGTCGTTTCGTCAAGCGGAAAGACCGGATATATATCGGAAGACGGCAAGTACAAAATTCTTGCCAAATTCAAAGACGGGACGCCTTTTTCGGACGGTTTGGCATTTGCGGTTTCCGATGGCGGATGCCCCGTCTGTATAGACAAATCGGGCGAAACAAAATTTGAGTTGAAACAGGCGGAAAGAGTTTATCCGTTTTCCGAAGGATTTGCAGCTGTACTTGTCGACAACAAAATCGGGTTCATTGACGAGACAGGCAAAACAGTCGTAGAGCCTCAATTTGATTCCGCTTCTCCTTTTTCCGAAGGCTTTGCCGCCGTCTGCAAAAACAATAAATGGGGATTTATTGACGCTCACGGGAGTTATGTTATCGATCCCCTATACGATGCCGCCATGCCGTTCGGTGAGAAACTGGCTTGCGTAAAGTCCAACGGAAAATTTGGCTATATAGACAAAGACGGAAAAATGGAAATCGCCCCGCAGTTTGAGGCTGCATATCCGTTCCGCAGCGGCTTGGCTGCAATCAGACAGGACAATAAATGCGGATTTGTCAATGAAAAAGGAGAAATCGTAATCAGTCTGCAGTTTGACAGTCTCTTCGTTTTTCGGCGATGTTGCTTTTGCCAAAAGCGATGGCAAGTGGAGCATTATTGACAGGAAAGGCAAATATCTTTTGAAACTGCAGTTTGCCTTTATCAAAACGGATATGGATGAAGTCCTGTCCGTTAATACGGATTTCTATGAAACAGCCGGCTTTGTCAACAGTTTTTTTAAGAAGGCAAACAACAATTCTTTTGACGGTTTTTATGCTGCTTCCACGCTGCAAAGCATTGTAGATAATTATGTCTATGGCGATTATGTCAAAGCCGAAGACAAATATATTGCCTGTTGCAATAATGTACAGAAAATCGCCGATGATGTTATGATTGTAAAAACTTTGTTTCATTTTACATCTCCGATTTACGAAAGTGTAAGAACATACAGCTGGGGATACGGAACAGATACTGAAAGACGGTACAGGTTTGCCGAAAAAATTACTGATATCGAATACCGTTTCAATCTTCTGGGCGACGCCAGGGATAAAGGCAAGATAATCGCCGATGTATTGAAAGCGGAAATAGAAAAGCGGTACGACGTCAAAATGAAAAGCGAAAACGGACGATATCTTGCATACCGGGATAATGGCTTTAGTTTTGCCATTATTTACAATGAATTCCGGCTTTCCCTGCATGTCGGCTTTAAAAAGGAAAAATTACAGAATTTATTATCAGATACGGAATATGAAAACTATTATTAAGGAATACATTTTATTTCTGTGCTGTATTCTTTTGACGGCAACATACGGTAATGCGCAGGGTATAAAACAACAGCAGAAACAGCAACAGCAGCGACAACAGCAGGAACAGCAGCAACAGGAGCAAAAAAAACGGCAGGAGCAGCAGCGACAGCAACAGTACGAGCGTGAACAGCGCGAAAAGAAACACGCGGAGGAGACTCGCATTGAAAAGGCTCAACTGAATTTGAACGACTTGCTGCAACTTCTGCAAAGCAAGGATGCGGATTATGTCGACGCTTACCTGACGGATCGCGGCTGGAAACTTCATTCTACCAGTGTGAAGGAAACAAACGATTACGACAGGGAGATTCTGTCCGACTACAAAATGGTTACCTGGTCGTTCGATAAAAATCCCAATGACGATTTGGCAAGAAGCTGGTTTTATTTCTATCTGTATCCGAATTACGACAATGCCATTGCATACACCATTGCTGATGAAGCGCAGCTTGACAAACTAAAGTCGGTTCTTGTACCCAACGGTTACGAAAGAATCTATCCAACAGATATTATAGAGCGGGGACTGGAAAGCGTTTATCGCAACGATTTCTACGAAGTGAATTTCAAGAAACAGCTGAAAAAGCAATCTGACGAAGGCGCGGATATTAATTACAGCTTTTTTATCTACAACTACAAACAGATAGAAGAACGGAAAGCCGAAGCAGAACGGCTTGCACGGGAGGCAACGGAAAAGGAAAGGAAATACAGGAACGCCGTTCAGCGAGCCGAAGACGCGCACAGTCAGAAGCAATATGCCACAGCAAGACAGGCATATACCGAAGCAGCGACAGTTAAGCCCGAAAATGCAGAAATATCCGACAAAATCGCCGCCGTTGATATAGACGCTTACTGTCAGGATGCGGAGAATTATTTCAGAAACAAACAATACGGAAAAGCAAGGGAAGAATACGGCAAAGCGCTGTCGATCCGTCCAAATTTAAGAACTGATTACATCAACGGCAAAATCGCAGAGATAGACGCGCTTACGCTGTTTCTGAAAGAAAGGACTTACAGACAGTACGATTATAAAAAAATTGAACCGGTGGATTACAATGCAAAGAACAGATATATTGAAAACGAATTGCAAAGAAATCTTCTTGCAGGCGGGGAAACATTGCCGAAAACAATTGTAAACTTTGAATGTGCGACAGATACATTCGGCATTACTGCTTCAGACTTTTCGGCTTCCATCCGTAATAAAAATTTGAATACGATACTGGAAAGATTAAACAGGGATATAAACCTGAAACCGTGTTTTGTTAATGCTTATCCCGTCAATGCCAAAGCCGAATTTAACTACACAATCGAATATAATCATTCGTTAGTAACATTAAAAAAAGGCATAAACGATATTGTTCCAAACAGCAGGGATTTCTACCCTAAAAGTATAGACAATGATCTGGTTTCCGCTCCGTATGGCAAATATACTTTTGACGTGAACAGAATCATTATCAACGGACAGGAATACAACAACAATAAACTCATAAAGATGCGTGGAACAAGCGGACCTTCAAATGCTTTGCTTTCCCTGCTTGTACCCGGACTTGGCGACAGCCGCGTAGTTTACGGAGGAAAAAAGAGAGGCATTACCGTTGCTCTGGCTACTTACGGCTTAATCGGCGCGGGTATTGGATGTAAAATATATTCCGACAGCGAATATAAAAAGTATCATGAAGCAAGCATATATGACGACATAGATACCTACTACAGAAACGCTAATGATTTCAACAAGATGTTCTATACATGTGTCGGAACCGGCGCAATTCTCTGGCTTTATGATATTGTCTGGGTTTGTGTAAAAGGCGCCAAAAATAAAAAAGAGTTTAACGCATGGAAACGATCGTATTTAAGCGTTTACAGCGAACCGAATCTCCGAGCAAACGGATTGTCATACACAATAAATTTTTAAAACGGTGAAATCATTATTAAAATACATATTCCTTGCAATAAGCGGCAATCTTTTTTTGCTTGCCTGCGATCTTAAACGCGACAATCTCTTGGAGGGGGATAACGATATTGATCAAAGAACGGCGCAGGTCGGTTATTACAGTCATACTGTTGTCGTTGACAACAACGATGATGGCATTATCAACAATGGCGAAACGGTATATCTGCTTGTAGATCTAAAAAACAGCGGCTCAAAGGCGGCAATGTGGGTCGAAGCGACTTTTTCAACAACAAGTTCGTATGCCTCGGATTTTGCGCCGACTACGCAGGTTGATTACAGCAATATTCTGGCAGGTAGCACACAGGATTCCTTTTATGGCGTTTACGGATATGTGCCGACGCCGGCTCATGGCAAGTATACGATTAAGTTTACTGTTTCGAATACAACTCCCGACAAGGCAAAAATTCCGATAGATATTAGTATTGTTGACGGAAACGGCAATACTTGGTCGAGCAGTTTTGATGTAACAGTACAAAATTGAAATAAGTGAGAATGTAAATATTAAAAGAAAATATAAAATGAAAAAAATTTTTACTCTGCTATTTGTATCGCTGCTTTTTGGAAATTGCAGCCATAAACCGGAAGTCGTATATTCTTCGGAAGAAGAGAATACCGCTCATCAAATCACACATTTGCCATTTAAATTTAAACAGTCCGAACGCTGGGGTTTGATTGGAGTTGATGGAAAAATCCTTTTTCAAAACAGGTTTAAAGACGAACCTTCATACGTTGTTAACGGGATTTTTTATGTTCGAAATGCAAATGAATTATATGAATACTATTCTGCAAAAGAGAAACCTGCACGCATCAATAATAAAGCCTATCGCAGTAATTATTACAGCGGCAGTATTTTTTACGAAGATATTATTCCCGTAAAAGATAATCAGCATTTTGTTTTTATCCGCAAAGACGGTTCACAGGCTTTTGTATTTGATTCTTACGATGGCAAGAAAATAAATTGGATATCGAATTTTAATGACGGAATGGCTCAATTTTGTACCGAATCGAATAAATATGGATATATCAATACAAAAGGGGAAGTAGTTCTTCCACCCAAATACAGCAGGGCAAGCGATTTTAGCGAAGGTTTGGCTGTGGTTATGGAAAACTATAATCCCTGCGAAGAAAAGAGGAATAAAAAATCCGTTGCTTATATTATAGACAAATCGGGGAAAAAACAATCCGATCTTGAGATTGAACAGCATGAAGAAAACAAAGTTATTTGGTTTGAGAAATTTGTTAACGGACTTGCGCCATGCAAAAGCGGAATTTGTGAAACTGATGCAATAGGAACAATATATTACGTCAACCGGAAAGGGGAAAAAGTAATTTATGCTTACCATAATAAAGAAAAGCATAAAAGCGGCGTCAATATGCCTCCACAAAATACATACATCATATCTAAATTTAATAAAAAGGGATATGCATTGTGTGTGAAACAGGTTAAGGAAGAAAGAAAAGAATATATAGGTATTATTAGTGCAGAAGGAAAAATGATTGTCGATATGAAATACGAGTACTATATCCCTGAGGATGAGTTCCAGGATGCAGGTTATTATATCGACGAAGATTTTGCATGTATATCCGACAGAAAGAAATTCGGCTTGATTGACTTTAATGGAAATGTTATATGTCCGTTCCGGTTTGACAGGATATATCCGTTCTATGACGGGGAACACGCTTTTGCAAGAATGGGCAAAACCTGTTTTCTGATAAATAAAAAAGGTGAAAGAATGGATAATAATGAATATGAAATGATAGGTACTGAAGAAATGAACAAAGCTATTTATTGATTCATTTCGGCGCTGTCATTTTCAATCCAGAAACAGGATACTCTGGATTGCTTCGTACCTCGCAATGACGAACATCTTCCCAGTCAGAAAATAGCCTCTTAATGTGGCATTTACGAAAAGCGTCATTATAAATAGCCGTTTCGTACCTCAACTAAGAGCGACGCTTAATCAGGACATAACAAAAGGCGTTATCATAAATCGAAGCAAACCATTGATGTTCGCAATGACGATTCACGCTTAGGAA
>JAISDK010000249.1 GCA_031264875.1 Prevotellaceae bacterium | reverse complement strand
ACTTTTCAGCGCGCCTTTAAGTTTTCCGGATTTTATGTTTTCGTTTCCTTCAAATGTTATTTCCCTGATTTTAATCTTTTTCTTTCTGTCGATAGTAAATGTAAGATTGACTGAATTTCTCAGGATAGTGTCGTTTATCACCTGCACTTTGACATCGGAATTAAGATATCCTTTTTCGGCGTAATATTTTTTGATTTTTTCAACATTCGATTTTATCACGTAATCGGAAAGAGCGGAGCCTCTCCTGAGAGTAAGAATTTCGTTGATGTCCTTGGCTTTACTCTTTTTGACACCTAAAATTTCCCATCTCATGATACGTGGCCGTTCGGTCAGTATAATTTCGATCCAAATTTTTTCTCCTTCTATCTTTACCGGTTTGATGTCCACGCTTCCAAAGGAATTTTGCCCCCACAGTCGCTTTACCGCCTGTCGGCATTTTTCATCACCGGGGATACTTATTATTGTGCCTTTGGTTAATCCCGAAATATTGATGATGTTGTTTTTGTCGGTGAAATTTACTCCCGATACGGTAACATCTTCGATGATATATTTTTTCGGTAATTCGTAGTCCAGTTCGGGAAACGAAATGGAATCGGGTATTTGAGCTTTGCCGGCATTACAGATTAAAAGCGTTAAAATACAGTATAATGGGTATAATTGTTTCATCAAATAGCGATATAAAATTAAATCAAATCCTTTTCTTGTTTTATTTGTTCTCCTGTTTTTCCAAATCTTCGTTCCCGTCTCCGATATTCATCAATGGCATTCATCAAATCTTTCTTTTTGAAATCAGGCCACAATACTTCCGGGAAATAAAATTCGCTATATGCTCCCTGCCACAAAAGAAAATTACTCAACCTTTGTTCTCCGCTGGTGCGTATTATTAATTCAGGATCAGGCATACCGTATGTTGTTAAATATTGTTCAATAACATTTTCATTTATATTTTCGGGTTCAATTTCCTGCGCAAGCGCTTTTGCCGCTATTTTCTTTACTGCTTCGGTTATTTCCCATCTGGAACCGTAACTTAGTGCAAGAGTTAAAACCAAACCCGTGTTCTTTGATGTAAATTCTATTGCTTGGTTTAACTTGACTGTAACATTTTCCGGAAAAGATGAAAGATTTCCTATAGTTCTAAGCTGTACATTGTTTTTGTCCAGTTCGGAGGTTTCCTTGATAACCGATTCGATAAGAAGTGACATTAACGCTTCTATTTCGTCCGATGGTCTGTTCCAGTTTTCCATGGAAAAAGCATATAATGTTAAATACTTGACACCGATTTTACCACAGGTTTCTACCGTTTCTCTTACAGCTCTTACCCCATTTCGGTGTCCGAATATTCTATTCAATCCCAGTTTCTTCGCCCAACGTCCGTTCCCATCCATTATTATGGCAATGTGTTCAGGGACTTTTATTCCATCCATCTAAATATAAATTTATTTTCACCTAACATGTCGGATATTCTTTTCATTTCCACATTATTGGCTTTGTATTCGACCAACAAATTTTGTGCAAATATAATCTATTTTTGATTACTCAAACAAATGATATTCGAAATTTGAGGGTTTTTTGAGCGAACTTTTAGGACGCGATATTAAGATCACTAATGTTCTGGAAAGCGAAAGCAACAAAACCGGGTTGTTGTCAATAGCAACCGTAACGGCTTCTCTGTAGAACAGACACAGACGATTACCGGTCGTGCAGAGGAACGGATTTTGGAAATCATTCGCTCAAATAGTGAAGAATGAAGAAAATGTGGCATATATACATTTATTTATACCTTTGCAGCCGAATTTTTGTAACATAACATGACAGTTAGATGAGTAAAAACAGTTCGCGCGGTTTGGGAAAGTACTGGAATAACATATTGATACGCAATATATTTTTGGCTACTGTGCTGGTAGTATTTCTTTTGATATTCAGCAGCGTATTTTTGGATATGTTCACTCGCCACGGAAAATCTGCTCCCGTACCCGATTTCACGGGAAAACTGCTGGATTCCGTATTAATAATAGCAAAGCAAAACAGTTTGCGGATAGAAGTAGTCGATTCCGTATTTCGCATAGATGTTCAGCGGGGTTCGGTACTGCTGCAAAATCCCGAATCGGGGACGCATGTGAAGAAAAACCGGAAAATATTTCTCACCATGAACTCCTTTTCGCCGAGGAAAGAGCCGGTGCCGGATGCGACGCGCATGTCGCTGAGGCTGGCAAAAACGGAACTGATAGCCAAGGGATTCAGAGTGGGAAAACTGGAATATTCACATCAGCCTCCATTCACCAATTTCGTTTACGGACTGATGTACAAGGGGCGCGACATAGAACCCGGAATAATGCTGCCCACGGGCGAGTATATCGACCTGAAACTGGGACTCAAACCTGACAGTCTTTCATTGACAACCTTCAGCGTTCCCGACGTGACAGGACTGGCTAAACAGGATGCGGAAGACCTCATCGTGGAACATTCGCTGAACTACGTCCTTGTCTTCGACCGGAAAGGAATCAAAACGGTGACCGACAGTCTCAACTGTGTGGCATACGGACAGGAACCTCCGGCAGGTTCGGCAGCGAGCTATGGTGAAAAAGTGACGGTTAAATTAAAATTACCCGATAAGTCGAAAAAATAATGACAGACAATATGCATTTCAACAAAATTTGTGAAGACGTGTGCAGCATTGCACGCACCGCAGGCAAATTCATGCTTGACGAAAGGAAAAACTTCTCTCCGGACAGTGTCGAAACCAAGGGAGTCAACGATTTCGTATCATACGTTGATCGGAAAACGGAAGAACTGATTGTCGGAGAACTGTCGCCACTGATAGCCGGCGCAGGTTTTCTGACCGAAGAAGGAACAGTCAGGCAGTCGCGCGACAGCAAATACACATGGATTATCGACCCTCTCGACGGTACAACAAACTATATTCACGGAATAAGCCCGTACGCCGTCAGCATTGGCCTGACCGAAAATGGTGTACCCGTACTCGGAACAGTGTATGTAGCTTCCGGCGACCAGTGTTTTTATGCATGGAAAGACAGCCGCGCATTCATGAACGGGGAAGAAATCAGACCCTCGGCCGTCGATTCCGTCAGGGATTCGCTTGCTATAACCGGTTTTCCCTATAATATAGGTCAGAAAATAGACAGTTACATGAATCTCATGAAATATCTCACCTTCAACTCTCATGGAGTACGCCGGCTCGGTTCCGCAGCTGCCGACCTGGTATATGTAGCATCGGGACAGGCGGAGATTTTCTATCAAACAGACCTGAAACCCTGGGACGTTGCCGCAGGAGCATTCATCGCAAAACAGGCCGGAGCCGATGTTACCGACTTTACGGGAGGCGACAAATACATCTTCGGACAGAGTATCCTTGCCACAGGCAACAGCTGTCTCGGCAGTCAGATGACCGCTCTGCTGGCAGAATATTTTCCCGGACAGCAATAAACGTAGAATCCCGCCAGAATTTCACGAAACAATGAAAAACTTTGCGTATGCCTGTCTTAAAGGCGTTTTATTCACAGTCTCGCTCATTCCGATACGGGCAGGATACGTTTTCTCCTCATTTCTTTACCTCGTGCTGAGGTATATCGTTAGATACAGAAAAAAAGTAATCGAGGCCAACCTGCGGCTTGTATTCCCCAACATGGACAGGAACGAAACAACCTCGATCATGAACAAATACTACCGGCACATGTCCGATCTGTTTGTAGAGATGACGTATGCGCTGTATATCTCCGAAAAAAGCCTCAGAAAGCGCATCCGTTTCGTAAACCCCGAACTGCTTGACCGCTACCACTCCGAAGGCAGGCATGTTGTCGCTGTAACAGGACATTATGCAAACTGGGAGTGGGGTTACGGATTTCCGATATACTGCCGGCACAGCCTGATGGAAGTATATAAGAAGATGTCAAGCAAGACATTCGACCGGCTGTTCCGCGACATCAGGGCAAGATTCGGGGGAATACCCGTTGAAATGTCGAACCTCAAACCTATCGTTGCCGAAGCGCGCAAACATCCGACGCTCATTTACCTTATTGCCGATCAGACGCCCGCCGGAAACAGTCAGTTATGGTACTACACTTCATTTCTCGGAATCGACGGAACACCCGTGTTTACCGGCCCGGAAAAGATTGCGCATAAATTCAACGCCGTGTTCGTATTCGTAAACATGCAGAAGGTGAAACGCGGACACTACCGCATAGAATTTATCCCGCTGTGCGAAAATCCCGAAAATACCGACACTTACGAACTTACCGACAGCTACCTGCGAACACTGGAAAAAATAATATACAACCGACCTGAATACTGGATGTGGTCGCACCGGAGATGGAAACGGAGAAAAATGACAGAGTGATGCTTGCCACGGCTTATTTGCCCGGACTGCAATACTTTTCCAAACTGTTGCACGGCAATGTTGTCGTCGAACAGCACGAAAACTATGTGCGACAGACTTACAGAAACCGGTGCAATATTCTTACGGCAAACGGAGTGATGTCACTCACCATTCCGGTCGTCAGGCAGAGCGGAACCCGGATTAAAATCCGCGACGTTAGAATCGATTACACGGACAACTGGCAACGACTGCACTGGAGAACTATTAACACAGCTTACCGCTCGTCTCCATTTTTCATTTACTATGCCGGTGATTTCCTGCCTTTCTACGAAACAAAAGAGACGTTCCTGTTCGATTTCAATTGCAAAATGCTTGACATGCTTGTTGATCTGACGGGACTGAAAACAAACATAACACTGTCCGACAGCTATTGCCCGCAGGGTGGCGACATGGATTACCGAAGTCTGGTAAACCCGAAAAGCATACTCGATGACACAGGATTCTCGCCCGTGCCTTACTATCAGGTTTTCAGCAGCAAATTCGGATTCCAGCCCGGCCTCAGCATACTCGACCTGCTGTGCAACGAGGGAAATAACAGCTATTCGATATGCGCGGCTTCGCAATTGAAAGTGGCCAGTGATTAATGATTAATGATTAATGATTAATGATTAATGATTAATGGTGAATGATTAATGATTTATTAATATTAATAATTACAACAATGAAAAGATTCTTTTTTAGTTTATTGGCAACAATTGCATTACTGTTTCCGGTTATCGGGACAGTAGCTCAGGCGCCGGCAGTTCCGTCGAGTAAGGAACTCAGCGCGCCTTTCGGGAAGAGCGATGCGGAGACATTCCGC
>JAISDK010000254.1 GCA_031264875.1 Prevotellaceae bacterium | reverse complement strand
GGTCATCGACCTGCGGATCAGTCGTCGAACTTACGTTTCAGGCAGTCGATCAGGTACACATCCTTTCCGCGGGTCGATGACCCGCGGTTATGAAAATCCGGCTTTTCAAGCCACATGATGACATCCCACTAAAAGTACTGCGTAACACCAGTTCTTAAATTGACGGCATTGTGTTTTAACGGGTATTCAAAAGCAGGAAATATAACACAAATTATATCCCGTCACCGGCATTTTGCAACTCCCAATTATTTTGTCGGATTAGAGTTAATCGTAAGAGTTACACCTATGCAAAACGTCGTGCGATAATTTTTTTCATCATTTTGTTCATCGTATTAAAAAAAAAGTTTTAATTTCGCGGCGAAAATCGTGTTATTATTTTATATGTAAAGATTAAAGTATTTTTTTTATGGGTCGTTTTACTCCACATCGTTACTTCAAAGATTCCGGATATAATCTCAGGGGAGATGGGATATTGGGGTACTTTGGCACGGTTCTTGCAGAGAGAGAGAGAGAGAGAGAGAGAGAGAGAGAGAGACAGAGAGACAGAGAGCGAGAGAGGATCAGGCAGTTACGTCTCGTGCGCGTATAGCAAATTCTATAGAAGATCATACAGCTATATATTTTATATCACTGTTAAGGGGATATACGGCTTTTCCTTTAGAGAAATTAATAATAGCAATAACAATATTATAACCAAAAATTTAAGGATCATGTTTTATGCAAGAATTAACAGAATAAAAGTATTCTACAACAGGGAAGATTTTCCGGGATTGTGCAATAAATGCGCCGGAATGTGGATATACACCGGATGCTTTGCGGTTAAAAAAAATTACCGCGAAGTCACAAACGTCATACAAAGTTTCAGTTTCAAAGGGTGAGCAAAGGCAGAACTTGATTTAAGAGTGAAAACATAAACAGGCGCTAAAGAAGTAAAACCTAATAAGAACTGGAAAATGAAGAAAAAAATTGGTTTTGTTTTAACAGGGTTAATATGCACGGTCAATGCATACTCGCAGAATTTGCACTGGAACAGCGATTACCTGACAATAAGCAATATTCACAGTAATGGATATACATTAAAAAACTCTTCGGATAATACCGTGAAGATTAAGCTATACCATTATCGGACGCCTTCAAGCGAGTATATAATATATTCTCAATCGAGTGTAAATATAAAATATCCGAACATCAGGGAATTTTCGAGAGGCGTGTTTGACGGTTTTTCCGTCAGGGTAGTGTACGACCTGGAATGTTACAGCAGGGATTTGGACAGGATAAATGCTATTGCAAAACAAAGAATAGCCAATGCACAGTCAGATAGCTTTTTCCGCTCTCTGTTGCAAATAGCCGGAACTGCAATTCAGACGTTTGGCGGCGGTGGCTGGAAAATAGTAGGAAGAATAGCCGTCGGAATAGCGGGAGCATTGGAAATTTATGATGATGTACAGAAGTACGGTCTGTCGGAAGCGCTTATCATGAGAATTAAAAACGGGGTAATAAACAGCGCTATAGATGCGGCTGTGAAAAACAAATATGCCAATACGATAGTGAAAAGCCTGTATGTGCTGTACGATTACAAGCAAAGCCGGAATGTCGATTTAAAAGATTTGGAGGAACTGTCCATCTCTCTTGCTGTCTGCGTGTCCAACGAAGCGCTGTTTACTTACAGGATTAATTATGACAGGGATATTAAACCTGTGGTGGACTATGACGGCGACGAAATCACAAATCTTAACGATCTCTGCCCCAATTCTTTCGGGATTGCGAAATATGGCGGTTGCTCAAGGGCGGAATACCGGGCATTGCGGAGAAAGGAGTTAAGGAAAGTGATCAAACCTGTATGGCTCGACATTGGGTATCACTATTCAATGATGGGAAACGCTGTGTCCGGCAATAATTTTGAAACGAAACTGTCTCATCATGACCTGTATGCCGGTCTGACATTTCCAATATTGAGACATAAATATTCCAATAAGGTATATGGCGCTTTTGGACTGGATGTAAGCTACAAATACGGCGCTGCTGTAAATTCAAGTTTTCCGGATATGTTCGAAATGACCGCACAAGATTCGGAGACCGACAGAATTATGATAAAGGAACAGTCGGCGGCGGCAGGTATATCCTATAATCTGGTCTTTCGTTCAAGCGGCGGGAGAAATACTATCCTGCAAAGCAGACTGGGCGCTATTGCATGGTCGAACATAGTTAAGGACATATATATGGATGTGTATAATAAAGAACCGAAATATTACGCCGACTTGAATGTGCGGTTTTTCAGGGTCTTGTTTGCGGGTGTGAGATACCAGCATAATCCGAATTACACTTTTGTGTTTCACGACAATATGCTGTCGTATCCGAAGGAGAGCATGTGTTATTACGCAGGGCTGACATTTCGTTTCTAAAGAGATAAGAATTAATGGAATTGAAAATGAGATCATGATTTACAGAATTGAAGGATTTTATAATAATAATTTAATATGGAGGACATAAAGATGATGATGTTTGATTTAACAATAATGGAGACAGAGACCATTTCAAAAACGGGGCGTAATCCGAAAAGCCTTACGAGTAGGAAAAATTTAAAGTATAATTGATTTATGTCAATATTTCACAAAATTATGGCATGGTTACATCCAAACATGCTAACGCCGGAAAAAGACGATTACATTATCCGGCCTGTTCCCGAGCGCACACTGAACGTGCGTCAAATCAGTGAATCTGCTGCCACGCGTGGCGGAGCCGACATATCGGCATCAACGATGGAACATGCGGTAAACTGCTTTCTTCCTGAAATGGGGTATTTATTATGTGATGGATTTTCCATCAATACAGGATGGTTTACGGCAGGTCCATACGTCAGAGGAGTAGCCAACAGTCCTACTGAAAAGTACGACAAGGAAAAGCACACTCTGCTTTTCGAGTTTCATCAAGGCGCACTGCTGAGAAAAGAACTCGAAAACGTGACTGTCGAAATACTTGGAGTAGCCGATACCGACGCTGTAATTGCTCAGGCTACCGATGTGAAGTCAGGCAGTGTGAACGACCTGCTTACCCCAAACCGTAACCTGATAATCGCCGGGTACAAAATCAAAATCGCAGGCGACAAAGATGCTAATGGTATTTATTTCGTGAATCAGGACACCGCTGAACGAATAAAGGTGGATGATTCTGATATCGTGGTCAACAACCCTTCGGAGTTGATCGTGGTGATTCCGGATCTGACGGTGGGTACGTATCTGCTGGAAGTGACTACGCAGTACACTCCGAGTACATTGCTTAAAGAACCGCGTACGGCGGCGTTCGACAAACCGCTTACGGTTAGTTAGTGGGTTTAAGACGGGAGACAAAACGGTCTCCGGACAGGAAGCTGAAAGCCGCAAA
>JAISDK010000165.1 GCA_031264875.1 Prevotellaceae bacterium | reverse complement strand
CAGGAAAAACTGAAACAGGACGGAGAAATACAAATCATGACCTACGGAGGCGTACCCGAAGGCACAGTGGAACGCTATCGCGAACTCAAGGATGCCGGCATCGACATATGCTGGAGCTGGGCGGGCATCGACAACGCAATCAAAACAATGGACAACGCGCACAAAGCCGGCGTGAAAATCTTCCTGTGCAGCAGCGAGCTGAAAACAGATACCGAAAAGGCTGTGAAAAAGGTAATGAACCATCCCGCCCTTGCCGGATACGTCCTTGCCGACGAACCTCCAACAAGCGAATTTAAGGGACTTGCCGAATGGATAAGGAAAATACAGGCAATCGACTCAAAACACCTCTGCTACATCAACCTGCTGCCAAACTACGCCACCTTTCACCAGCTCGGCATTGACGACAAGGAACTGTACGGAGCGCCATCCTACCGCGAATACCTCGAAACCTTTGTCCGCGAAGTGCCGGTATCCTTCATCTCTTTCGACCACTATCCCGTTGTGAACGACGGAAAAAGCCACCTGCGCGAACAGTGGTACTCAAATCTGGAAGACATCAGGCACGTATCACAAAAAAGCGGGCTTCCCTTCTGGGCATACACGCTTTCGGTAGCACACCGAATATATCCCGTTCCCACCGTCGGCGAACTACGCCTCCAGATGTACAGCAACCTCGCCTACGGAGCGCAGACACTACAGTACTTCTGCTACAGCGGCGCCGGATACGAAGACTATCACAGCTCGCCCATATCCTTCGGCAAGCGCACCGAAGTATATGACCGCATCAAGCTCGTAAACCATGAAATCAAAGCCCTTTCGGGCGTATTTCTCAACTCGCGGGTCATCGGCGTGTGGCATACCGGCACAACAACTCCCTCCCCGTGGATAACCGCCCGTATGCAGGAACAGAATCCCGCCGCAATGCCCCCCGTCAAGCTGCTGCAAACGGGCGACGCCGGAGCAGTCGTCTCGCTTCTGGAAAAGGGCGACAGCCAGTTTCTCGTCATCGTCAACCGCGACTACCAGCAGCCCACGAAACTGACGCTCATCACCGACGACTCCGTGAAGAAAGTGCAGAAAGACGGCGCCCTTGTCCCGGCAAGCGCATACGCCTACACAACGGAAATTGACCCGGGCGACGTGGCCATATATACATGGAAAAAATAATTACCAACCCTCTAAAATAAAATTGAAATGAATAAAAGATTATGCCTTTGCAGACCGCTGACTGCGGCGCTGCTGATTCTGCTGGCGTCCACCATCTCCGCCCAGAACATATCCAACACCACGCAACAGCGTGTAAAAGCCGAAGATTTCATCATATTCCCGTGGGGCGGAGTTCCATCGCCCGACTTCACCGCCGGCGCATGGGGAGACATGGCCTCCCCCGACGACCTGATGAAAGACCTGTTTGACTGCGGATACAACACCACAGGATTCATTCCCGCACATTACGTCTCCTACGCCGCACCGTACCGGCTGGCAACGATTCTTGCCGACAGTCGCATATCATCCTGTCCGGATGTAACTCCGAAGCAGGCCGAAGAAACAGTACGCGCGGCGCTGAACGAAATCGAATCGCCCGAAGCGCGTAAAAACGTCTATTCCATCTATATCAAGGACGAACCGAACGCCTCGCTCTTTCCGCGCCTCAATCTCTGGGCTGAAGCCATCCGCAAACAGGGAATACTGCCGTATATCAACCTGTTTCCCGACTATGCCTCCGACGGACAGCTCGGTTCAAAAGGCTACGAAGCCCATTTAGACGAATTTGTAAACATCTGTCATCCGAAATACATCTCGTACGACAACTATTCCCTTTACGACGACAACACGTTTAACGAAGACCGGTTCTACAGCAATATGGAAACCGTCCGCAAGAAATCACAGCAGTACGGCATCCCGTTCTGGAACGTGATTCTCGGCAACACGCACTTCCACTACATCGAACCCTCGCCGGCAACGCTCGGCATTCAAGTCTATTCCACACTGGCATACGGCGGAAAAGGCATCGGATACTTCACGCACTACTCGCCCGAACTCGGAAACTACCGCCTGGCCTCCATCGACCAGTTCGGCTACCGTACAAAAACATGGGAAATGGTGCGCAACATCAACCTGCAAATACACGCTCTTGCGCCAATATACTGCACGCTGAAAAACGTCAATGTCTTTCACACGGGCAACGTGCCGAAAAATGCACGGGGAATAGAATCCGCCATGCATCTCAAGTCAATCGGCGAAGGCAAATTTCTTGTCGGCGAATTTGTTGATCCTGCCGGAAACCCGTACCTGCTCGTCGTCAACAAGGACATCCGGAAATCTGTTCAACTGAAAGTATCCTTCAAACGGGAAGGCACAATAATGCTTGTCAGTCCCTACGGACGCGGAAAAGTGCGGTTTGAAGGAGAACAGGACTGGCTCGCCCCCGGCGCCGGCGCCCTTTTTACTGTAGAATGAACCCGAATACAATGATTGTTATTGAAGTTCCCCAGTTACGTCATGCTCGGCACACCAAAAAAAAACCGCCTTTTACAAGGCGGTTTTTTTAAAATATCAGGATAAGATGAATTTACTTTAACGATTTAACAATAGCCTCAAATGCTTGAGGCTGATTCATTGCGAGGTCAGCTAACACCTTACGGTTTAACTCGATGTTGTTAGCAATCAATTTACCTATGAACTTCGAATATGTCAATCCGTAAGGACGTACAGCCGCGTTTATACGCTGTATCCACAAAGAGCGGAAATTACGTTTTTTCGTTTTGCGGTCGCGATAAGCGTATGTTAAACCTTTTTCGTAAGTATTTTTTGCAACAGTCCATACATTAGCGCGCGCTAAAAAATAACCTCTTGTCTGTTTTAAAATTTTCTTTCTTCTTGCTCTCGAAGCAACTGAATTTACTGATCTTGGCATAATTTTACTATTTTTTTGGGAGCAGGCGACTTCCTGTTTTTATGGAAATTCTTAACAAGCCATGCTTCCGGGTTAAAACTAAAAAAACTCTTTAAAAACTTTTACATTTTACATTACCAACAACTTCTTAACGCGCGACTTGTCAACATCGGAAATAACTCCAAAATAAGTCAGATTACGTTTTTGTTTTGTTGTTTTCTTTGTCAGAATATGCCTTTTATAGGCATGTTTGCGCTTAATTTTTCCTGTTCCGGTTACATCGAAGCGCTTTTTAGCACCGGAATTTGTCTTCATTTTTGGCATCTTATAAAAATATTAATTATCCTGATATTCATTTCTTTTTAGGCTTAGGTACGATAATAATAATCATACGTTTACCTTCCAGTTTGGGCATAAATTCAATTTTGCCTACATCTTCCAAATCGTTTGCTAAACGCAAAAGTAAGATTTCACCCTGTTGGGAAAACAGAATGGAACGCCCCTTGAAAAAGACAAAAGCTTTAACCTTGTCTCCGGCTTCAAGAAAGTTTCGGGCATGTTTCAGTTTAAACTGATAATCATGCTCATCCGTATTCGGACCAAAACGTATTTCTTTAAGTTCCGTTTTTATGGATTTGTCTTTCAACTCTTTTAGCCGTTTTTTCTGTTGATATTGATACTTCTGAAAATCAACAATACGGCAGACAGGAGGCTCGGCATTTGGCGATATTTCAACCAAATCCATATTTTGCGCTCCTGCCATGCTTAAAGCCACAGCAATAGAATATATTCCGGGAGTCTCAATATTTTCCCCAATCACACGGACTTCCTTCGCCGTGATTTCGCTGTTAATCCTCACTGCGGGATCATTTCTCTTTTCACTCGGTCGACTTATATATCTTCTTACTCCACCGGGCTTCCTAAAAGGCGCTGCTATAACTCTGTCCTCCTTTTTATCAATAGTTTAACAATAATTATCGAGGCGCAAAGGTAGTAAGTTTTTTCAATATTTCACCTTAAATCAATTTTTTTTTGTTTTTTTCAATAAAATAAAGTATGCTGTCGTGGACAAATAAATTGGCAAACAAAAAAAATCATAGCTCATTTTAACATATTTAGCAGCTTATTATGTCTAAAAGCAGAAAACTGCATTGCCCTGTTTCCATATTTTTGTACTTTTGAGGCGAATTTATATTATATTTTTTATGAAAACAGATGTATTGTTAGGCCTGCAATGGGGCGACGAAGGAAAAGGAAAAATTGTTGATGTTTTAACTTCGGGATATGACATTGTTGCACGCTTTCAGGGCGGTCCGAATGCAGGTCATTCGTTGAAATTTGATGATGTGGAAATAGTGCTGCACACTGTTCCTTCGGGGATTTTTCACAAAAACATTATCAATATCATAGGAAACGGTCTTGTAATTGATCCGGCAATTTTCCAGAAAGAATGTGAAGAGATAGCCATGCAGGGAGTTGAACTTACACATCAACTGCTCATTTCCAGAAAGGCTCATTTGATAATTCCCACTCACAGAATCATTGACGCCGTATCGGAAGCCTCGAAAGGGAAAGCAAAAATAGGCTCTACTTTAAAAGGTATAGGCCCCACATATACCGATAAAACGAGCAGAAACGGCTTGCGTGTGGGCGAAATACTCGAACCGGATTTTAAGGAAAGATATGAGGCTCTCAAAAGTAAACATGTTGAATGTCTGAAACAGTTTGATTGCGAGTATCAAATCGATGAAGCCGATTTCTTTGCAGGTATCGAAAACCTGAAGCGCTTTTCTTTTATAGACAGTGAATTTGTACTGAATAATGCGCTGAAGGACAATAAAAAAATCCTGGCGGAAGGCGCTCAGGGAACTCTTCTGGACATTGATTTCGGAACTTATCCATACGTCACTTCCTCGAATACCGTGTGTGCCGGAGCCTGTACAGGTCTGGGACTTGCACCGCAGTCGATAGGAGAGGTTTACGGCATATTTAAGGCATACTGCACACGTGTAGGCAGCGGCCCTTTTCCTACAGAACAAATCAATGAAACAGGCGAAATGCTGCGCGAAACAGGCCACGAATATGGCGCAACAACAGGCCGTCCGCGACGTACCGGCTGGCTCGATCTCGTAGCTTTGAAATATGCTGTAATGATTGACGGCGTCACCCAACTGATTATGACAAAATCGGATGTGATGGATACATTCGATACTGTAAAAGTCGCTGTGGCATACGAAATCGCCGGAAAACAGACAGATGAATTTCCATACGAACTTAATACTTCTATAAAACCTGTATATAAGGAATTTAAAGGCTGGAAAACATCTATTTCCTCAATCCGTACTTACGAAGATCTTCCTGTCGAACTTCAGGAATATATCGGTTTTATCGAAACAGAGACAGGCGTTCCCGTAAAAATCGTATCCGTGGGTCCAAACAGAGACGAAACAATAACACGTTGAACTGCCAAGTGATGAAAAATAAACAATACCAAAGCTCCTACATTATCGCAAAGTAGAAGATGAGATAAAAGAATGTAGAATATATTCAATGTCGATAACCCTGAACAAGCGTAGCGCAGTTCGGGGTATCGTGCGTTTTTGCTGCTTTCCTAAATCTGCAAATGGGTAGAAAAAGTTATTGTATATTTTGTTCTAAAATATATCCTGCGAATAAAATTTTATGTACTTTTGCATCCGGGTTTACGAATGTCTGAAAAGATGTAAAAGTATCGAAACTATTTGAAATATTTGTATTTAACTGTGATTCGACAAGTGGAAAATTTAATATTATACAACAATCTATTGTCTTCTACAAATGATAAAGACAAATTAACACGAAGAATAAAACAGAATTTTTCGGAATTTGTTCTTTGCAGGGCTAACTTTTTTCTCCATTACAGTCGTAATAAATATGCCTATTTGATTATGCGCGTTATGAGATTTATATATGAAAATATTTTTAATTTGATCAACGTCATTTCATTGGATAATTTACCTATTTTATTAACACACACACACACACACACACACACACACACACACACACACACACACACACACACACACACACACACACACACACACACACACACACACACACACACACACACACACA
>JAISDK010000150.1 GCA_031264875.1 Prevotellaceae bacterium | reverse complement strand
GGAGACTATATACTGTCGAATGTTTCGGTCGGCAATGTCCTTGAATATAAGCTGCAGGGATATGTTACGCAGGAACAGAAAGTTGTCGCCGGAAAGACGACAATGGTAGTCATCCTGGTCGAAGAAGCGCAGTCTCTGGAGGATGTTACCATCGTAGCCTTCGGAGCTCAGAAGAAAGCCAATGTGATTGCTTCCGTCGAAACAGTGAACGTGGCGGCGCTGAAAGTTCCGGCGTCGAATCTTACCAGCGCATTCGCCGGCAGGATTCCCGGAATCATATCATATCAGACTTCGGGCGAGCCGGGCGCCGATAACGCCCAGTTCTTTGTACGCGGAGTTACCTCTTTCGGTACGGGCAAAATCGATCCCCTGATTCTGATTGATGGATTCGAAGCATCCAATGATGATCTGGCGCGTATTCAGCCCGACGACGTGGAGAGTTTTTCAGTATTGAAAGACGCTTCTGCAACCTCGGTTTATGGAGCAAGAGGCGCGAACGGCATCATCATGGTTAATACCAAAACAGGAGTAGAAGGGACTGTAAGAGTTAATGCCCGCGTTGATACGCACGTAGCTACGCCGAGCATGACGCATGATTATGTCGATGCAATCACATACATGCGAATGTATAACGAAGCGCGTATAACTCGGAATCCGCTTTTAGGTATTTATTATGACGAACAGAAAATCCAGTCGACCATACGGGGAGAAAATCCCATGATTTATCCCAATGTAGACTGGTACAACACCCTGTTTAATTCGGCGACAGTCAATACCAAAGCCAACCTGAACGTCTCGGGAGGAGGTAAAATAGCTACATACTATGTTGCCGGAGGCTATGACAAGGAGACCGGTCTCTTAAAAGTCGATAAACGGAACAATTTTAACAATAATATCGACATTAACCGCTTCCAATTGCGAAACAATGTCGTATTCAAACTTTCGTCCTCGACCACTCTGGATACTCGCTTGCAGGCTCGCTACGAAAAATATATAGGACCATACAGTTCAGCCAACGACATATTCGGTTCGGTGATGAATTCCAATCCTGTTGATTTTCCGGTTATATATGATCCCGACGAAGCGAACAAGCTCGCATCCCATACGCTCTTTGGCAATACCTTTATTGATGGCGGCTTAAAAGGCAATCCGTATGCCGAAATGGTTTCCGGCTATTCATCGAAAGACGAAAGTAATGTAACGGTTATGGCTACTTTGATGCAGGATCTTGATTTCCTTGTTAAAGGACTGAAAGTTCAGGCAAAATTTTCGGTCAACACATGGAGCAATTATAAACAGTCGAGAGGCTATACGCCTTATTATTATGATATAGAATCGTATAATCAGGTAACTCAGGAATACAAGCTGCTCCTTCTGAATGAAGACTGGGGAAATCCCTTAATGTCCCGCGTGATTACGGAACATCAATCCACAGCGCATTATTACTACGAAGGCAGGCTAAATTGGGACAGGACTTTTGGCGTACATTCGTTAAGCGCAATGATGGTAGGAAGAGCCGAAGAAATACTCTTGACCACCGACAATGGCAGCGATGACGGTACTCTTGTTTTGCTTAGCAGCGGTAATATTGCTTCTATCTACGAATCGCTTCCCGAACGCAATGTAGGTTTGTCGGGCAGGTTTTCGTACGATTACGACGCTCGCTACCGCGCTGAAGTTTCGTTTGGTTACAACGGTTCCGAAAAGTTTACCGGCAAAAACCGTTTCGGTTTCTTCCCCTCAATCGGTCTTGCATGGACGGTGTCGAACGAATCGTTTATGGAACCCCTGTCCGACGTTATCAGCAATATGAAATTAAGGTTTACCTACGGCAAAGTGGGTAACGACGCTATTGCCGGACGTGGAGGACGTTTCTGGTTTCTTTCGGACGTAACTATCGGCACCTGGTCGGATCAGGAATTTCTCACCGACGGTTATCGATGGGGCGAAACTTTTACTACCACATACCGGGGATATAAGGTTAACCGTTATGCCAATCCCAATATCACATGGGAAACTTCGGATATTTACAATTATGCATTTGAAGTGGGACTGTTTAAGGATTTTAACCTTCAGGTAGAATATTTCAAGAATGTAAGGGACCATATCTATATGGTACGGCAAAACTATGCGGCGACTTCCGGTCTGACAGCAGAAATAAGCGGCAATGTCGGTAAAGCCGAATCGCACGGTATTGATGCTTCGCTGGATATTCAACATTCCTTCAACAAGGATTTCTGGATTACCGGACGTGTAAATTTTACCTATTCGGTGAACAAATATTTAGAATTGGACGAACCACGATATACAGATAAATATTTGTCGCAAATAGATCGCAACATCAATCTGCAAAAGGGACTGATAGCCGAGCGCCTGTTTGTTGACGACACGGAAATAGCCAATGCTCCAAGACAGGATTTTGGAAACTATGGAGCCGGCGATATTAAATATACCGACGTCAACGGCGATGGAGTAGTGAACGTGAACGATATGGTTTATATGGGGCTTCCGAAAGTCCCGGAAATACAGTACGGATTCGGACTGTCGACAGGATACAAAAATGTGGATTTCTCGTTCTTTTTCAGTGGAAACGCGCGCGTTTCATTTTATATTGCTCCGGAAAAGATAGCTCCGCTCGTAGGGCGACGCAATGCCCTGTCTATTGTAGGCAACGATTACTGGACGGAGACAGATCCTGACGTACATTCGTTCTGGCCCCGTTTATCGACCGAACCAATAACAAATAACACTCAAGCTTCCTCGTGGTGGATGCGCGACGGCAGTTTCCTGCGTCTCAAACAGTTGGAAGTGGGTTACAGTTTCGGCGAGCTAAGCAAACTGAAGGTTAAAAACCTGAGAGGATATTTAAGTACCGAAAACCTGTTTATCTTCAGTCCCTTCAAACTTTGGGACCCCGAAATGGGCGACAACGGTCTGGGATATCCCATTCAGAGACGTTTCAATGTTGGTATTCAAGTATCATTTTAACAATTTAATACGATATTATTATGAATAATATATTAAAAACAGTATTTTTGACAGTCGGGTTACTTTATTGCACATCGTGTTCAGATTGGCTTAACGTAGTCCCCGACAATGTGATGACGGTAGATGATATTTTCTCTACCAGGAAAGATGCAGCTCAAGCTTTGGCAAATGCCTACGCTTACCTGCCGCATTACGATGCACCCCATTCGAGTCCATGGTTGCTGGGCGACGAATATATAGGCAGCAGCGCGCTGAATTATGACGACGCTGACGATAAACTTCGCTCTGTCCGTATTATGCGCAATCTGCAGGTAACCGGAGAACCTATTTTAGGTTATTGGTCGGGAACCGGAGGAGTCAAATCCCTGTACCAGGGAATAAACCAGACAAACATTTTCCTTGCCAGTATTGATTTGGCGGAAGATATGGACGAAACGACAAAGAAAGACTGGACGGCTCAGGTGAAATGCCTGAAAGCGTACTATCATTTCCTCCTGATGCAACACTATGGTCCAATTGTATTATCCGACCAGGTGATTTCGCCCGAAGAAACCAGCGAGGAGTTGCTGTTTCCAAAAAGAAGTAAGATTGACGAGTGTTTCGATTTCATTATCAATCTGCTTAACGAGGCGATTCCTGATTTGCGGGGAGCAACGACGGAAACCGACTATGGACAGATAAACAAGTCGGCAGCAACAGCAATCAAGGCGAGAATAATGGTGGCGAGGGCGCGTCCTTTCTTTAACGGCAACAGGGATATCTTCGGTGATTTCTATGATACCGACGGTCAAGCGTACTTCCCTCAGGAAGAGAAGAAGGAAAAATGGCAGGATGCAATTACCGCCATCAACGAAGCCATCGCTACATGTACTACAAACGGATTCGGCATGTATGCTTATCCGCGTTCGAAAAACATAATGAACGCCGACACGTCGGATGCGCGGATTGCGCCGGAAAGGATGAGAATTCTGTACGACCTCCGGTATATGCCCGTCGATCCATGGAACAACGAAATAATCTGGGGCTATTCGAACATCGAACAGTTTTCGTGGTACGACAATTACGAACGCTGGCTTGAGATACAGGCTGCCGCTACTCCCAAATTGCCCAGTAAGTCGATTTATACCGGTGAAGGCGAATTCGAAAGCAAAGGCAATGTTTTCGGTTCGGGTAACTGGCTTGCCGCAAGCTATGCAATGGCAGAACGCTTCTATACCGAAAACGGACTGCCGATAGAGGAAGACCTTAATTTCGATATGGGTAACAGGTACGAAATTGTTACTACTCCAGGCGTCGAAGACCCCGAATATAAAGATATCGCCGGCGTCATGCAGCCCGGTACGCAGACAGTCAGGCTGCATCTGAACCGCGAACTCCGTTTTTACACCAGTTTAGCCGTAGCGGGAAGCTATTTCAGAGCGCAGCGGTATCGCATAAACTCAATAATGCTTTATGGACAGGACTGCGGACGCGGATTGGGACAGCGTCCCGAGGAATGTTTCTATATCACCGGTATAGGTCACCAAAAATTTGTACATCCACAGTCGAGCGGAGGCTGGTCGTTCCGTACTATGTATTTTCCGTATCCGATTATTCGCATGGCAGATCTGTATTTGATGAAAGCGGAAGCGCTGAACGAATTTTCGGGACCCTCGCAGGAGGTTTATGACGCCCTGAATATAGTGAGGCGCAGAGCGGGTATCCCGGACGTGGAAGAGGTGTGGTCTAATCAGAGTCTTGCCCGTACTGTAGATAAACACAAAGATCCTATAGGTTTGCGTGAAATTATCCTGCAGGAAAGAGGCATAGAACTGGCTTTCGAAGGAAGCCGTTACTGGGACATGGTCGGTTACAAACGGGCTGTATCCGAATTTTCGAAACCGGTTATGGGATGGAACGACAGGGGAGCAACTCCCCAGGCTTTCTTTAATCTCGAAGCCAAACAGACCAGGAGATTTACTCCTGTAAACTACCTCTGGCCCATTGATTTGAAGGAAATGAATATCAATTCGAACCTGACACAGAATCCGGGATGGTAGGCTTAAACTAAGAACTAAGAGTTAAGAGTTATTTTAGAGTTATTTAAGTTATTGATTAAAAGATTAACAAGATGAATAAAATTAAAACATATTTAAAGTATTTGTGCTTTTGCGCTTTGATTGTAACGCTTTTCAACGCCTGCGAAGAAAGCGAGCGTTTCAAGATGAGTTCGGAAGACAATGTTCCTCCGGCTCCACCCACTAATTTAAGGGTAAAAGCCTTAAATGGAGGTATTCGGATACATTATACTATTCCGAGAGACGAAGATCTGATGAGTATAGAAGCGAAATGCGGCGACAATGTATTTGCCGTTTCATTCTATACGGATTCCATTGATGTAAAGGGTTTGTTCGAATTGAAAGAATATACTGTAGAGATATATGCCCTTGATAAAGCCGGTAACAAATCGCAATCCCAGGAAGTAAGAGGTACTCCGCTCGAATCGGCTATTTCGAAAATAGCGAAGACATTTAATGTGCTTCCCGGATTCAACGGATTTGTAATCAACTGGAAAAATGAAATGGAAGAGACGGTCAATATCTTTGCAGAATACGAGTTTATGCAGGAAGGCGTGAAACGCGAATTGCTTACCATATTCTCCTCGAGAGATACTCTGGGATTCGCAATAGTAGGCGATCTGGTACTGAGCTCAAACGAACAGGTGAAAGTGAAAGTAAGCGCGGGCGATAACTATAACAATCGCACGGAGGCAATCGACAAAGGTTCGTTTACATTACTTTACGACGAAGAAATCGATCATTTCAACGAAAACGGTAAAAATCTCTGGACTTATCCCGTACCCTTTGAGGAACCTCCATTCGGAGGTGGAGTTGTACAGGCTTGGGGAGATGAAGCGGATGGCAGAACCGAATTTTTTATTGATGGAATCATCGACGATGCGCCCAATACGTATAATTACACTTTCTGCAGTAATCCTGCCGGCTACACTACTCCATACTGGAATTTCCTGATAGACCTTGGCGACTACTACGAGCTGAGCCGTGTCGTCATTCATCCGCGCCATGACGCAGAAATCGGAAAACGTGGCGATTATTTCACGGAAAAAGATGTCGGTATATTTGCCGCATATATCTGGAACGAGGATATAGAAGAATGGGAAGAGTTGGGCATATATAAAAACCTGCTTCCCGAAGGAAATCTGTCCGATTTGCAATGGTATCGGCTCGGTAAGGTGGGACACATGCATTACTTGTATCCCTACGATCCAAAATTTACAAAACCGGCGCGCTGGTTCAGGTTCGAATGTCGAAACAGTTTCGGCAGCAACTACACTTCAGGTCCTCCTCCATGCCTGTCCGAATTAAGATTATTTTCTAAACCCAAATAAAAATGTAAAAAGATGAAAAGAATATTTTGTATTGTTTACATAGCTTTTTCCCTTACATTCCTCTCATGTTCAGGAGATATTTTCGATAACATCAAGGAACATGCTTCGGAAGAGAAAGTATATGTAGGAAAATTTGACAAAGCCGAAGCTCTTGTCGGTATAAACCGTCTGGAAATCGACCTTATGGATGCGGGACGTATTCCGGCAGATAAGCTTAACATTGGTAAGGCGGTACAGACCATTGTCGAATACGATGGTAAAAGCTATCCCTGCGAAGGCGTTCTATCGTGGTTAAATATCACCGGACTTACCGAACCAAGGCTGTACCGGATAACAGTGTATAACGTTGACGAATTCGGCAATAAATCACTCCCGGTTGAAGTTGCCGCAATTCCGTTTACGGATGATGATATAGCCGCCCTTGTTGTGCCTATGCCCCAAAAGCTTCTGGCTCCTGCATCGGTGCAATTCAACTGGAACAATGGTTTGACTTCGAGTTTCTTGGATTTTTATGAGATGGATTATTCCTATACTGATGCTCAGGGAAAACTGCAAACCGGCAAATCGACAGATAATAAAAGCCTCCTTATCTTGAATCTTGCCGCAGGTTCGGCAGGCAAAGTGAATTTGAGGCTGAAAGTAGTGCCGAAACAGAATAACATAGCTATTCTGGACACTGCATATATCGAATCGTCAATAGACTATCAGTTGCCGACTATCGAGCAATATTTGAATGCACGCGACAATCGTAAGATTAAAAATACTTACAGAGAAGGGACTGATGCTACGGTTACATGGATCGGCGATATCCCCGACCATCTTGTTATTAGCGAATTGATGTACGAGACTACTTCGGGGACATTCAACACGCTGATAATTGATAACAGCACCACTGAAATTGAATGTCCTGATGCACAACCGGAAGCATTGTACAAAACACGGTTCGGATATGTGCCGCCCGGAGCGGTTGATACTTTGTATAAAGACTGGAAAACATCGAAATATCCATTTTTAACTATTCCCTTAGGAACATATAAAGTGGATCCGCTTAGCTATCGTTATTATGAAGCTACAGGAGAACTTACGGCAGACATACCGCAAAGTGAATATGCGGGTGGTACGAAGGTTACTCTTGAGGCGGTAGAAGAGGCAGCATACAGAGTTTCAGATTTGTTCGGCGGATTCTATGAATATGGACGTGGATATGGCAGTGCATATAGATGCTGGGGTGATTTTTCGCTTGATGACGTCCTTCTTGCTGCTCTACCTGACCCCTGGCCTTATGGCTGGAATACAGTTGATGTAATAGGTTGGGATTTAGCAAGCAAAACTTTTACCATAGATGTCTATTGGGATGGCAGTTATGTTTTCCGACTAAAACTCGTCAAAGAGTAAAAAGGCTTAATTGTAGAATTTAAAAACGTAAATTGGATTATGTTAAGAGACCGTGCGAAAAGAAAAGTAATACTTAAAAAAAGTTGTCAAGACTTTTTGCACGGCTCTTTTTTTATTATTTAATCATTTTAATAAAATTAAAAAATATGAAAAGAATATTGATTTTAAGCAGTTTATTTACTGTAATTTGTTTTGCGCTCGTTAATCTGACTGTAGAAGAACGAAACGCATCCATGTCGCTTCAAACGGAAAATGTAGAGGCGCTGACACTTACCGGTCCAATAACTTTGGACCGGTGTTATATGAACGTTTCGAGTGTAAGTGGTACGGGAATACATTATTATAAATGTAGAGTAGGCACTACTGTTATAAATGGCGAGGATGTGATTTATCCGTGTAGTTGGGGAGGTAATATGATAGAATCATCACTAAGTTCTGTTTCGGACGCGAGATGGTGCTATTCTATTCCCGCGCCTCCTCCTATGCAGTAAAAAATGTAATATTAAATAATTAAATAAAATTCAAAAATATGAAAAGAATATTATTTTTTATCAGTTTGTTTGTAAGTATTTGTTTTGCCATTGTAAGTATAACTTTATCAAAAATAAATACTTCAATGTCATTACAGACGGAAAACGTGGAGGCGCTGACAAATGCAGTAGTTTTGAAAACATGCTATTTGTTTGTAACGCCATTAAGTGGTACAGGAGTATATTATTATCAATGTAATTCGTCCACTAATCCTCATTATGTGCTTTATCCGTGCGGTACAAAAATCGAATCAACTTCTGCATCGTATTCGGATCTATGCTATGTTGGTTAATTCAAGAATTAGCCGATTGATTTATTTCTATTGGCATTTTTTTAACGGAGATATCTGTTAAATGTAAATGCCAATAGAAATTTTTTGGAAATGATCATGAAAAAAATTGTAATTCTAATATCCATATTGTTAATATTCTCCTGTGGAGGAGAAGTTCAGATATTTAATGGAGAGATTGTTATTGTAGAGCAGCCTGCTACTTCCGATAACTTATACGGGACGGAGCTGAAACTTGAAGGAAAGCTGTTTAGAGACGGTATCTGTGTGTATGATTCCTTAATGCTTATATCGGCAGATACGCTGTCCGCATACCGGTTTTGTACGTACAACATCAAAACCGGCAAACAGATAGCTTCTGTGGCTCGAAAAGGAATGGGAGAGGATGAGTTTGTTGCAGCCTCATACTCCGAACAGTATAGCGTCGACAGCAGTATATGCCTGTGGCTCTATGATTATGAAAAAGTTGAATGTTCGCTGGTCGATCTGTCGGACAATTCTATCCAGAAACACATTGACCTGTCAGTCCTGGAAAATGAGCGCGAATATCCCTTCGGACGGGTATTCATACTGAACGACAGTCTGCTGCTGGCATTTTCTCAGGGAGAAGATTTATATCGTAACAGGAATTTGTCGCCTCCACTGTATCATATTTTCAACTATAAAACAAATGAGGAACTGGCAAAGTACGAGTTTTATAATGGATTCAGATACAGCGAAAAACTAAATCCTCAAATGTGCCTGTACAGTCAGGACAGAATCAAACCCGACAGGAGCAGCCTGGCAATGGGCATGAGATATCTCCGGCAAATCAATATCATGGACGTCGGGACAGGTAAACTTACCGGATATCGGGTAGCGGACACTCCCGATTTCAATATTCTAACTAAAAAATCCCGCAAATTTGCTTCGTATTACTTGTGGATTTGCGTTGATGACAGTTTTATCTACGGAGCGCTCAACAGTAAAGATGAAAAAAGCAGTACGATTGATGTTTTCGACTGGAATGGGAATTTTCAAAAAGAGTTGATTTTAGATAAAAAAATGGCAAACATTAATTCTATAGCTTTAGACCCTGTGAATAGATGTTTATATTTGCTGTCGGACGAAAAAGACGAAGCAAAAGTGTTTCGATATGATGTAAGTTATCTGTATCCTTAGAAATCAATCTTATGAAGTATATATCGCTGTTCATGCTTTGTCTTACTATACTTGCCTGTAAAAGCAAAGTAAATTCCGAAATAGAGCGTCTTGTTAAAGACTGGACAGGAAAAACCATTGTAATTCCCGAACATGTCAAATGCCTGCATCCTTTAAGGGACGATACTGTTAAATCTGCAATAGATGAAGATATTAAGGAGTACAAAATATTGTTTTATGTGGATTCGACAGGATGTACGCATTGTAAACTGCATTTGCATATATGGAAGATGTATATAAAAGAATTGAGTTCCAAAGTGGATTTCAAATTCTATTTTTATCCAAAAACGGAAGAAGAACTCCTGTTTTTGCTTAATAAGGAACGTTTTGCCTATCCTGTCTACATTGACAGCAATGATGAACTCAACAGCTTGAACCGTTTCCCCGCAAATCCCGCATTTCAATGTTTCCTGTTAGATAGAAACAATAAAATACTCGCAATAGGAAATCCTGCAACGAATTATAAGGTATGGGAATTATACCGAAAAATTATCACTGGAAAAGCGCGGGACGAATTGCCCGTAACTGCTGTGGAATTTGAACAAACCGAATTAAAGATGAAGAATTTGCAGACGGGCAAAACTTCAGAAGCGGTATTCAGATTGAAAAATACAGGCGCCCAGCCTTTAATTATACAAATGGTAAATGCATCCTGCGGCTGTATCATCCCCGAATGGGAAAAACAGCCGATAAAAACAGGAAAAACAAGCGAAATAAAAGTACGAATCACACCCGAAGAAAAAGGATATTTCAACAAAACAATTACAGTGCAGTGTAATACGCAGGAAGGACAAATTTTACTCAAAATTAATGGAACAGCTTTTTGAGTTAAGAACTAAGAGTTTTCTTTTGATCATAATGAAATAATGCTTAAACAGTCGCCATTCGTCTGAACTGTGATTTTTTTGATTAAAATGATTTTGCAAACGACGTCAAAATCCGAAGGATTGAAATTATCACTATTATATGAAAGGTTGTTTTGTTATTGAAATTAGGTGAAAATGAGTCTCCCGGAAACGTTGTTCCATCCCTGTCAAAAGTAACAATAGCATGGATGTACGATAAAATTTCGCATTTCAATTCCCCGCAGGGGATGAATATCAATAGAAACAACAAGGCAATAGACACAGTGCAACTCCGTTAGGAGTTGCACAAGATGACCGGTTCGTAATCCGGGCGGTATCGTCATCGAAAGAAACAATTCCGATATTTAGTGTCTGTCCGAGAACTCATAACATAGTATCATATAGTTATATACATGCAAAAAAAACAGTTAAACAATATTGAGGAAAAATTAGGATAGTATTACTAAAATGCTTATCTTTGCGGCATTAAATGTATTACGAGACGATATAAAGATAGTAA